>JBGKDM010000079.1:0-8390 GCA_042954165.1 Synechococcus sp. | reverse complement strand
CGCGGCCATGGACGCCGTGATCCCTGCGACCCCGATCAGGTCGCCGATCGTTGGGTAACAGTCCTTGAAGAGTCCTGGCGCCATTCACCCCTCCGGAGCGATGACGAACAGGTGACCATCTCCGGATTGAACGAAGGCCGGATCTGGTTGCGGCGGGTTGTTCGAGTCTCTACTCCTCTCGCACCCGCGTGTCTGGCCGAGGTGAAGTCATCACCAGCAGCTGATCTCTCGGTGTCGGGCTTGGGATCAACTGGAGTGACAGGTCCTGGTCGGGAGCCAGGGTCAGGTGGGTCTGCTGCAGCAGGCCCACCACCATCAGGCGGATCTCGAGTTCGGCCAGCGCTTTGCCGAGGCAGACCCGTTCCCCCCCTCCGAAGGGCATCAGGACAGGGGTGTCCTCGCTGTTGTCCATGTGGCGGCTGGGCCTGAAGCTGTCGAGATCCCCCGGTCCATCGCGATCGGATGCAGCCAGGGCCACCTGGATGACGCGATCCGCAGGGATGGCAACCCCCTGGAGCGTGATCGGTTTCGTGGTTCGGCGGAAGAAACCGCCGACGGGAGGTGTCATCCGCATCACCTCCTTCACAACTGCATCCAATCGGGGTGCGTGCTGGCTGTCATAGGCCGAGGCGGCCGTCCGGGCCTCGGGGGGCCACGCCAGTCCGTCGGTTTCCTCCCGCAGCCAGTTCTCCACAGAGGGGTCGAGCATCAAGGCGCGCATCAGACAGCTGAGTGACGACGCCGTGGTTTCGTATCCGGCGAAGAGCAGCAGCAGAAGTTGCTCCACCAGATCGTCGTCGCTGAGGGGGAGCCCTGCTTCATCGAGTCCGCCGGCGATCAGATCAATTCCGCCGCGGAGGGGTTCCGTCGTCGTCAGCACCTGTTTCAGCCGTTGGAGCAGGCGGCTGCGTGCTGCCATCGCCTTGGCAAATGCCGTGCCTGGAAGCGCCAACGGCAGCGAAAACAAGGCCTTGGTCCAGATCTCGAAGTCGCCGAACAGCCCATCGCGTTGTTGGGCGTCGAGTCCAAGCACCGTGCTGGCGATCACGCCGAAAGCAAACCGACGCATCCGTGCAGCCAGGGGGGTGGCTCCCGCGCTGGCGTTCAATTCATCGGCCAGTGCGTTCACCTGGTCGATGAGGCCAGGGCTGTAGCGCTGCAGCGCCGCACTGGAGAACAGCTGGCCGACGACGCGGCGTCTGGCCCTGTGGGCTTCGCCGCTGCGATTGGCCAGCGAGCGGCTGCCGAGCAGCTTGCGGACACTCTCGGGCCACCAGCCCTCCAGAGCGTCTGACTGGCGGAGGAGATCGTTGATCGGACCATCACCTCGGATGAAGATCAGCCGTTGTCCGATCAGCCGTGTCTCGAAGATGTCGCCGTGCTGACCGAATCGCTCCCGGGCGAAGTCTGGGTTCCGAAAGAACGCCAGGGCCTCGCCCACCCCGGTGATGGCTCCGGTGGAGGGCAGGGCTTGCGTCATGGGGCCGGTCAGACAAGGGCCTCATTCTGTGAGATCTGAAATGTTTCCGTCCTTTCGGCCGCTCCTGCTGACTGCACCGATGGCCTGAGCCATGGTGAATGCAGCGTCAGCGACCACCTCAGGAGGACGGATCCGATGGCTGGAATGCGGCAGTTCAGAGGGCGTTATTCCCCGGGATGTGGCGGGCGACTGAGTGAGCGCACGCTGGACACGGCACTGCAGGGGGACCCTGCGGTGCAGGCCGCGTTTGAGGGATTCGCCCCTCAGGCGGTGCAGGCCTCAGCCGCTGCCTTGGCACGGCCCACACCACCGCCCCTTCACGGCGGGCTGCATCAGCTCTGGACTGGGTTTGTCAGCTGGATTCGCAGTCTGCTCAAGCTCTGGGGCCTGATCTGAACCTTCCCCTGAGCGCTCAGGGATCCGTGGCCGGTTTCAGCAGGGCTTCGCCCTGGCGATGAATCTCACGGGCATAGTCGGTCCAGACGCCCTGGCCCCAGTACCGGAAGCAGCTCGTCTCGAGCAGCAGGAGATGCTTGAGGGCCTGCTGGTAATCGGCCTCTTTGGTTCGGGCTGGGTTGAGGGCCAGCTCCGGATCAAAGCGTTGATGAAACTGGGCGCTCAGCTGTTGCATTGGCTCCAGCACATTCCCGTAGCCCTTCACCCAGCTGAGGTTGCTGGTCCAGGAGGCTCCCTCCATGCTGAAGCCGCTCTCCTCGGTCTCCAGCCGGGAGATGGCTGCATCCACAGCCTGCGAACTGACGGGCCCCGAGAGTTCGTCCCACAGCCGCTGCTGCTGCGCCGCCTGAATGGCCGGGTACTGGCTGCTGCGGCAGCCTGAGGCTTCCAGCAGTTCCAGATACTCCGTGCCGTTGATGGCCTGTGTCGATTCCCCTCGCACGCGCCGATTGGCCTGCTCATAGGCCGCCGGGAACTCGTTCATCATCACGCCGCCGTTTTCGCCATCCGCGATCTGCGTCACCAGCGCAGGCACCGAGGTGCCGCTGAGCGACTGCCGGTCCAGCTCCCGGGCCTCGTAGCAGGGCTGCATCTGGCCGATCAGCTTCGTGTCGGATCCCTGGGTCTTGATCAGGGCGGTGAGGCTCACCGTCTCGCCATCGCTGTTGCGCGCGATCAGACGGTTCGGGACCAGGGTCTGCTCCCGTGGCAATGGAGTGCCCTGCAGGGTCTCCACGCTGTGCTCCTGAACCATCAGCCAACGGAATCCGCAGCGCTTGAGGGCCTTGATCAGCGCAAAGAGCGTGTCGGGGTGGTTGGGCAGATGCATTTCCGGCAGCGAGAAGCCCCGCACCCTCTGCAGCGCCTGATCGCCGGCCAGGGAGGCGAACTGGTGCTGCCAGGCCTGGATCTGAAGCAGGAGATCAGGGATGGGGGTTGAGGGGGCAACCGCATGGCCCCAGAAGCTGCCGAGCCATTCCACGTGGCGCTGCATCACGGAATCGGTGGCCAGGAACCGCAGGGCATCGGTGACCTGGGTGCGGCCCATCTGCTCCAGTCCCCAGAGCAGGGTGCCCGAATAGTCGAGCATGATTCTGGGGCTGCACCCCTGGCTGATCAGTGCCGGAAGGATGTCGGCGAGCCGGCGGTAGCAGTGCGCGAAGGGCTCCGCGTTGTGGTTATCGCCTTGTGTCGGGTGATCCAGCATGTGCTGGAGATGGGAGATCAGGGTGCCCTCCGGGCCAGCCGGGATTGCCGGTTGGTGCATGTGCAGCGCGCAGGCGAAGCATGCCTGCAGGGTGTCGAGATCACGGTCGGTGCCGTCGAGCCAGAAGGGACGGTCCGACCGCATCAGCGCCTCCAGCTCCGTTTCCCGTCCTGCGATCGCAGGCTGCACGCTGTGGATGTCGGCGAATGGTGTCGTCATGGGATGAACCGCGTGCCTGCGGTCACGGTGGCGGAGGTTCGGCGACCTGACAGCTGCGCATAAAAAAGGCGGGGTCTCCAGTCCCGCCTCAATCCCCCAAGGAATACCGATGCTTGCTGCTCGGTGACCTTGTTATCTCTCCTCTGCCACCGGGCTGGCGTCGGTATTGCTACGGATTCGTTCGTTGATCAGCCTTTCCACACTGGAGATGGGCGGTTCACCTGAGCCAGAACAGAGAGGGTGCTGTCGTTGTGATGCGTTCGTCCTACGAGGTGAGGGTTGAGTCGCCGGCAGGCCCGAGGTGCTTCGTTGTGCGTGCCTCCAGTCGCACGGATGCCTGCCGGCAGGCAGCGGAAGCGCATCCGGGTCGGGCGTTTGTGGTGATCGGTCGGGTCAGTCAGGGGGATGGGCGGCCCTGACGTCGTCGACCCGTTCCCGTCCACGGGATGTGTTGCTGGACTCAGGCTCCTTCCGGTTTCGGGCAGGGCATCAGCGGCAGGATCCCACCCTTGGGGTTCAGCCATTCCTCGAATTCGCGGTCAATCGCCTGGGCATCGCCGTCGCGATCAGCATTCGTGAGCAGTTTCTGGCGTTGCTTGCAGTAATCAAGAGCCCCTTCAATCAGGGCCATCGCTTCCTCGGTGGTCATCGGGAGCGGGCATCGTTGAAGCCATGCTTGGGAGCTGGCGACTGATTCGCCGTGGCAACCGCGACAGCCCGCCGCCTTTATCAGCATTCCCGGATCCGGTGCAACGACCCCGCTCGCTGAGGCGGTGAGGGTGCGCGGGCCGTCTGTCTGGCGCATGCTGGCTGCATCGATGACCGGATAGCCGCCATGGCCCTGTTGCCCCGCTGGGACTGCATGACCGACCAGAGCAAAGCCGTGGTCAGACGCACGGCCATCGGTGCGGGGGTGCTTGTGATTGCCGCCATCGTTCTGCGGGCGCTGCTGCCCTGGCTGGTGCTGGCACTGGTGGCCTGGCTGGCCTGGCAGCTGTTCGGACGTCGCTGAGCCATGGTCTGGATCCGGCATGTCGCTGCGCTGGTGCTGCTCGGTCTTGGGGTGGCGAGCTGCAGGACAGCTGCTCCACGCCGCGATGACCTTTCGGGTGCACCTCCCCTGCATGAGCTTGCCGACTCCGGTGTCATGGCTGCTGATCAGGGCCTGGTCGATGCCTGTGCAGCGACGCTCGGTCTCGCTCCCGCCCTCGAGATTCCGGCGCATCCCACCAATTACGGCGACCGAGAGCCCCGTGATGCCTGGGGGCGCCCGCTGAAGGCCACGCCGCAGCTGATCGTGTTGCACGAAACCGTCATCGGTGAGCCCGCCACCGTGCGCCTGTTTCAGACGCCCCATCCCAATGACGCCGATCAGGTGAGCTACCACCTGGTGGTGGCCCGCGATGGCCGACGGTTGCGCTTCGTGCCCGACCGGAATCGGGCCTATGGCTCCGGCATGTCGGCCTTCGGAGATGCCACCCAGCGACGGGAGCCGGGCCGTGTCGGGTCGATCAACAACATCGCCCTGCACGTCAGCCTGATCAGTCCCGCCGACGGCCGCGACGATCGGGCGGGTCATTCCGGGTACACCGACGCGCAGTACCGGAGTCTTGCTGCACAGGTGCTGCTCTGGCAGGCCAGTCATGGGATTCCGCTCACCCGGGTCACCACCCATGCGGCTGTGGACCGGAGCCGCAGCCGGTATGACCCCCGCAGTTTCCGCTGGGATCGCTTCGACGCTGCCTATCGACAGGCTGCCCAACGCTGTGGTTTCGAGCGGTTTGACAACCAGGAGGCCGGCCTCTGACGGCTGAGGCGAGGACCTGAACCGGCGTTTTGTATCAATCCGAACAGTCCGTTGCCTGGATCACGGGCTCAATGGGGTCATCCGAGGGAGTCCGGTTTGGATCTCAAGTTGACCGCCGTTGATGCGTCCTTCTCCATCAGTCCGACGAGTGCCCTCGGCCTGTTCTGGCTTCAGGCCCACTTCCCAGCCAGCGAGTGGAGTGTTCTGCTGAGTGGCAATGCGGTCTTCAGCGCTGATTGCGTTGACGCGATGGTTGCAGACGCCGAGGTGGCTGGTCTGGCTGTGGCGATGCCAGCAGGCGTTCGCTCTTGAGCTTCCGACCCCAGCAAACGCAGATTGTGTCTCGTTTTGTAACGTGACCACCGCGTTTGCTTTTCTTCTGTGACGACGCAACTTCTTCTTGTCTGTTTCGGAGCCTTCTCCGCAGCCAGTTTTGCTCTTTGGATTGTGAGGATCAATCGTTCCTCCCAGCAGTCATCATCCCTGGGATCGGCCGACTGATTCGTTGCTTGATTGCCTCGCCTCCGTCAGGCGTCTGCGGACAGCGGTTGGGCCCGAAGCCGGGCATACAGCCTTCCGCGACGGCGGTGTGGACGCCGATAGAGGTCGGCGTTGACCTTGAGCTGTCTGGGGTAGGGCCAGCTGCGCTTCAGGGCCGCCGAGTTGGTGGTGCGCACGCACCACCAGCAATGGAGGTAAAGAACGATCAGGCCGGTGATCACGCCTGGCATGGCTGGGAGCTGCAGCTGGGGAAATCATTTGATGATTGTCCTTGCTGCTGGGTCGTCGCGCCAGGGGTTGTGATCGCATTCTGTCTTTGATTGCGCCAAACCTCGATTTCGGGGGTCGGTGATTGATGATGGGCGAATCCAGTGATTCCAATGGTTGTCTCCCGACCTGCGATGACCAGCAAGCAGCAACAGCTGATGGATCTGCTTGAGGCCAGTGCCGATGAGCTCAGTGGTCAGCAGATGCACCGGGCGCTGGCGGAGGCCGATGCGGCGATGGGGCTGGCGACGGTGTATCGCAATCTTCGCCAGTTGCAGAAACTTGGCTTGATCCGTTGCCGCCATCTACCGACGGGCGAGGCTCTGTATGCCCCCGTCGCTCGTGATCGCCACCATCTCACCTGCGTCAGTTGCGGCGAGACCCGACAGCTCTCCACCTGCCCCCTGCACGACCCCACGATTCCCACTGAACAGCAGGCGGGTTACGCACTGCTGTTTCACACCCTGGAGTTCTATGGGCTCTGTGGTCGCTGCAGCGAGGCAGCGGACCACTGACCGGAGAGCACCGGCTTCAGAACCGGAAGGTCAGACCTGTGCCCACATGGTTCTGGAAGCCTTTCCCCCAGCCGTCTCCATCGGCCGTGCTGTAGATCGCCTCCCAGTGGGCAAAGGCGATGACGCTGTCGCTGATCGGGTATTCGACGGCGATGTCACCGCCCCAGTCGGTTCGCTGGGACAGACCTGAATAGGACCCCGGCACGTAGAAGCGGGGGCCGCCGGTGAGGGTGATGTTGAGCAGGTCGATGTTGAAGCCGAAGCCTGCCCAGGCATCGGTGTAGTTGCCCAGGTAGGTGCCATCCGTCTCCCAGCCGGTGCGGTTTTTCACGGAGACAAAGAGGCCATCGATCACCGATTCCAGGCCGTCGCCGAGGGCGAAGTTCACATCGCCGTCTCCGAAGGCGTAGGTGACCGCAGCCTCAACCTGGTGCTTGACACCCGCTTCATCCTCACCCTGGTTCCTGGTGACGTAGTAAGGCAGCCAGGTGGCAGAAATCGCCAGGCGGTCATTGGGCTGGTAGCGGGCCTGAACCATCCCCTTCATGTCGATGCGACGGAAGGGGGCGCCGTCGGCATGGCCATGGCCTTCATGACCATGCTCGTCGTGCTTCTCCTCACCATGATCTTCCTCGCCATGCTCTTCCTCGCCATGGTCGTCTTCGCCGTGGTCGTCGTGATGCTCCTCGCCGTGGCCCTCATCGCCATGGTCGTCCTCCACTTCAACCCGGCCGTAGAAGTGTTCGGCTTCTCCCCAGACCAGGGCTGGACCGAAGGCGGCTTCAATGCTGAAGGAGCCCTCATTGGCCAGCCCCCATTCGAGGACGGCCCCGAACAGGCCATCAATCGCGTAGTGAGCCGGTTTGCCTTCGAGGTTGTTCTCAAAGCCGCCGTGGCCTTCCAGGGTGATGACGGGCATCACGCGGAATTCGCCTTCGGCGAGGCTCTCCGTATCGCCGCCGTGGTTGTGCCCGGCACCGGCCCGGGCCGCCGAGCCGGCAAGGGTGTCAACGCTGAGGGGGACGAGGGTGCTCAGCAGGGCAAGGGCGGCACCGGAAAGCGTCTGTCGGGTCATGGGTTGAGACAGGAATCGAGACATGGATGGATGGGATGGAGGAAGGGATCGCCTGATGGCGCGCCCATGCGCCTGCATGGGGTGGTGGTTCAGCGCACGGCACTCCAGCGCTTGTGCAGGGCCCTGGCACCGTCCTGATCGCAGCGGCCTCCCTGGGCATTCACCACAGCGCAGGTGTTGGCTGTGGCTGTCTCGATCAGGCTCTGGCCCGGCGCTGTTCCGTCGGCGGTCAGCTGGCCGGAGGCAATCGGCTTGCCCGACAGGCGGCTGATGCGACGCAGGGTCTTGCTCGGTGGCCTCTGCTCCGGGAACAGAACCCGCGTTCCGGATGCCTTCACCGCATCGCTGATGGCGCGCAGGCTGGAGGGGCGAAGCTGCCCGCCTGTGGCGTAGTCATCGATCATCGCCACCTGCTGGATGCCGTAGCGATCGGCGAAGAATCCGAAGGCCAGATGTTCGGAGACCACCACGCGGTGGGGCTCCGGAATTGTGGCGATCTGGATGCGATTCCAGGCATCGAGGTCACTGAGAATGGAGGCAACACTGGCTTTCCGGATGTCCAGGGCCTGCTGTGATGCCCCGCTGACGGGGAGCTGGGCCAGCTCGCCTGCGATCACCAGGGCCATGGCCCTGGTGTGCACCGGGCTGTGCCAGAGGTGGGGGTCCCCCGTTGGGTTGTCGGGAACCGCCCGTTCGCCGACGGCGACCACGTTGAAGCTGTCGCTGAGTTTCTCCAGGCTCGGGGTGAGGTCGTAGCCGTTGATCAGCACCACATCGGCGGCACTGATGTCACGGCGATTGTTCGGTGTGAGCCGGAAATGGTGGGGGTCGGCCCCGGAGGAGATCAGGCACCGCACATCGGT
>JBGKDM010000078.1:0-2018 GCA_042954165.1 Synechococcus sp. | reverse complement strand
GAATCGATACGATTCGCTTGCTTTTCGGGCGATCACCATGGACGTGGATGCACGCGGTCTTGATGAGCGCCTGTTGCGACAGCTTTGCCGTCAGATGCAGGACATCACCCATGTGTGTGAGGGGCTTGCACTGAAGCTTCTCGATCTTGAGGCGCGTGTCGATCAGCTCGGATCCACGGTGGAGGCTGTATCGGTCGCCGTGGAAAGTGAGGAACTCGCCTGTTTGCTGGACGCCGTCGGGGGGCGCCTGGTTGATCTCAAGGGACTGCTTGGTGTTGAGGCTGAGGTCGCTGTTGTCGAGCAGGCGACTGATTTAAGAGATTCCAGTGTTGCGGAGACTGCTTCACTCGATGGGGTTGCTGTGATGGAGATGGACGAAGGAGTCGACGCGGCGAATTGCGAGACTGCGGATTGCGAGCAAGACGCCAGCACTCCGTCCAGTGACCTGGAGACTGTTTACGTTGATGATCCTCAGATCGATCTCCTCTCAGCTTGAGTGAGTCGGCCTAATCCAATCCAAGAAGTCGGATTCGGAAGTCTGCAACCTGTCTGGCTTGGTCAGGGTTGTTGAGGAGAAACGGATGTTCCTGAATCCTGGTTTCCAGAATCACCTTGGTTCGTTCCTCAATCGATAGAGACCGAGACGTGTCAGAGCGCAGGCTTTGTTTCCAGGCATCATCAAATGCCATTGCGAAGCTGTCAGCGTTGTTGAAAACTCTGTCCATCGATCTTCAACTTCTGAATGCCAGGACCCAGATTTGAACTGGGGACACGGCGATTTTCAGTCGCCTGCTCTACCAACTGAGCTATCCCGGCCCGTCACCGAAGTGACTGCGTGATTGTAGATCACCGTGCGATCTGGTTTGCCCGTTTGGGTGGTGATCAGCCTGGGGTGGGGTCCGTCCCAGGCAGACGCCCCCGCCAACGGGGACTCCCGCGTCTCTGAGTGCCTTGGCCACGGCCTTGAGGGTGGCTCCTGTGGTGAGCACGTCATCCACGATCCACACCCTTCGGTCTGTCCAGTCACACCGGACTGTTGCCGTGCGGTCAACGGCGAATGCGCCGTTCACATTGCGCCAGCGCTGCCGCTGCGACAGATGGTGCTGGCCAACGCCAGGTCGTCTGTGGAGAAGTTCTGTGCAGGAGTCACGGCAGAGTGCCTGCATGAACTGTGCCGGCAGTGCATTGGCGCGGGATCCCCGCTTCCAGCTGGGCACTGGAACCAGCACGGCGTTCCTGGGCAGTTCGTCTCGCAGAGTCCGGCTTAGGGCGTTGAGTAAGACCCTGTCTGGAGATTGGCGCATCGCAAGAATGAGGTAACGCAGCCGGCCTTCGTACAGCCCGGCGGCCATCCAGGGGATTGGACTGCAGCCCCGAAGAGGCGTGGTGTCAACTGGCAGTGATTGGCTGCACTTGAGGCAGAGGGCGGGTTCCGAGTCTTCATCCCGGAGCGTTGCCTTGCACAGCGTGCATCGGGCCACTGTCAGAAGACTGCGGAGATCCCTGCTGATGACCTGCCACATGCGCGACCGACGGACTGAGCAAGTGTTCCCCAGAGCGTTGCGGCTTGCGTGATGGGGTGACGGTGTCAGTCGTCGCTGGGCATGGAACGCAGCATTGCAACCAGTGTTCGATGGGCGTCTTCGCTGTCGGTGAGCGTGTGATCGAAGGGGATCGCGACAGTCTGACCGTCAACCAGCAGTTCCATGCCGTCTGCCGTCACGGCTGTCATGGACGCAGCCTGTGGTTTCTCGACACCGCCGAAGTGCTTGGCATAACGAAGCACAGCTTCACTGTGGTCATCGTTCATGTGCCGGCAGATGCGATCGCTAACGGCGGGAGTGAGGGGATCAGCAGCCATGGGATAGCGAACGGATGGAGCGTGTGCGGTGGTCAGACAAAGCGTTGCCAGAGCAGGATGCCCAGCCGGACGCCGCTCAGTGACACGTAACCGGCCAGGACAATAAACAGGCCGATGGCTAGAGCATCGCGCAATTTGCTGGGCACTGGAGATCAAG
>JBGKDM010000077.1:0-4579 GCA_042954165.1 Synechococcus sp. | reverse complement strand
ATCACCACCAGCACCGATTTTGAGGGCACCTACCGCACCCCCAGCTACCGCACCAGCAACTTCATTGATCCCAAGGGTCGTGCGCTGACCACCGGCGTCCAGTACGCCCAGGGTCTGGTGGCTCTCGGCGGCGACGATGATGGTCTCGAGAAGGACAACAACAAGCGCTACATCGATGGCGTCGGCCAGATGAGCCTCTCGATCACCAAAGTGGATCCTGAGACCGGCGAATTCGCTGGTGTGTTCTCCGCGATCCAGCCTTCCGACTCCGACATGGGAGGCCGTGAGGTTGTCGATGTGAAGATCAGCGGCGAGCTCTATGGCCGTCTTGAAGAGGCCTGATCGCGATCAAGCCTGATTCATGTCGAAGCAAAGGGGCCTGAGGGCCCCTTTTTTGTGTCGTCTGTGAGAATCTCCCGATCTCAGCAACCACAGCAGCCATGACTGTCAGCACTGCATCGAACGGCGTGATTGCCCCCTACGGCGGCACCCTGGTGGATCTGATGGTCCCGGCGGCCGACCAGGCTGCTGTGAAAGCCTCCGCCACACGCACGCTGGAATGTTCGGATCGCAATGCCTGCGATGTCGAGCTTCTGGTGGTCGGGGGCTTCTCCCCCGAGAGGGGCTTCATGCACCAGGCTGACTACGACGCCGTGGTGGCTGGTCATCGCACCACATCGGGCTATCTGTTCGGGCTCCCGATCGTGATGGACACCGACAGCGAGGACATCACCGTCGGTGAGAAGGTGCTTCTCACCTACAAGGGCCAGGATCTGGCCGTTCTCACGGTTGAGGACAAGTGGGAGCCCGACAAGGTGGTCGAAGCCAAAGGCTGCTACGGCACGACATCGATCGAGCACCCCGCGGTCCGCATGATCACCATGGAGCGCAAGCGGTATTACCTGGGCGGACTGATCCAGGGCCTCGCTCTGCCGAATCGCGTCTTTCCGTGCAAGACCCCTGCCGAAGTCCGTGCCGGTCTCCCTGCGGGTGAAGACGTGGTGGCCTTCCAGTGCCGCAACCCCATTCACCGGGCCCATTACGAGCTGTTCACCCGCGCTCTGCATGCCCAGAACGTCAGTGAGAACGCCGTGGTGCTGGTGCACCCCACCTGCGGCCCCACCCAGCAGGACGACATTCCGGGCGTCGTGCGCTTCCAGACCTATGAGCGGCTCGCGGCTGAGGTGAACAACGACAGCATCCGTTGGGCCTACCTCCCCTATGCCATGCACATGGCGGGCCCTCGCGAGGCGTTGCAGCACATGATCATTCGCCGTAACTACGGATGCACCCACTTCATCATCGGTCGGGACATGGCGGGCTGTAAGTCCTCCCTCACCGGCGACGATTTCTATGGTCCCTACGACGCTCAGAACTTCGCCAAGGAGTGTGCACCTGAGCTGTCGATGGAAACGGTTCCTTCTCTCAACCTCGTCTACACCGAGGAAGAGGGTTACGTCACCGCTGAGCACGCCGAAACCCGTGGCTTGCGCGTGAAGAAGCTCAGCGGCACTCAGTTCCGCAAAATGCTTCGCAGTGGCGAGGAGATCCCCGAGTGGTTCGCCTTCAAGAGCGTGGTTGAGGTGCTTCGCGCCTCCTGATCCCTGAGGATCTCGATTAACATTCCTTCATCAGAGGCAAGGGAACCTTGAACAAGCGTTGGCGCAACGTCGGTCTTTACGTCCTGCTTGTGGTCGTGGTGATCGCGGTCGGCACGGCTTTCCTGGATCGTCCGGATCCGGCGACGGCCGCCCGCACTCTCCGCTACAGCGATTTCGTTGAAGCTGTGCAGGAGGACCAGGTCAGTCGGGTAACCATTTCTCCTGATCGCGGTTCCGCCGTGATCGTTGAGAACGATGGACGTCGCGCCGAGGTCAACCTCGCGCCTGACAAGGATCTCCTGAAGCTGCTCACCGACCACAACGTTGACATCGCCGTCCAGCCAACCCGTCAGCCGGGGGCCTGGCAGCAGGCTGCGGGCAGCCTTGTGTTCCCTCTTCTTCTGCTAGGCGGTCTTTTCTTCCTCTTCCGGCGTGCCCAGGGAGGAGGCGGTGGCGGCAACCCCGCCATGAACTTCGGCAAGAGCAAGGCCCGGGTTCAGATGGAACCGTCGACCCAGGTCACCTTCGGTGATGTCGCCGGCATTGAAGGAGCCAAACTCGAGCTCACCGAGGTGGTTGATTTCCTCAAGAATCCCGATCGCTTCACCGCTGTCGGCGCCAAGATTCCCAAGGGTTGTCTCCTCGTGGGCCCTCCTGGCACTGGTAAGACCCTGCTCGCCAAGGCCGTTGCAGGTGAAGCTGGTGTTCCCTTTTTCTCCATCTCCGGATCTGAATTCGTGGAGATGTTCGTTGGTGTGGGTGCCAGCCGGGTTCGCGATCTGTTCGAGCAGGCCAAGAAGAATGCGCCCTGCATCGTGTTCATTGATGAAATCGATGCGGTCGGCCGTCAGCGTGGTGCAGGCCTCGGTGGCGGTAACGATGAACGGGAGCAGACCCTCAACCAGTTGCTCACCGAAATGGACGGCTTCGAGGGCAACACCGGCATCATCATCATCGCGGCGACCAACCGCCCTGATGTCCTTGATGCGGCGCTGATGCGTCCGGGACGTTTTGACCGTCAAGTCACCGTCGATCGTCCCGACTATGCCGGTCGTCTCCAGATTCTCGGTGTGCATGCCCGCAGCAAGACGCTCGCCAAGGACGTTGATCTCGACAAGGTGGCACGGCGGACTCCCGGCTACACCGGTGCCGATCTGGCCAATCTCCTTAACGAAGCCGCCATCCTTGCGGCCCGGCGTCAGCTCACTGAAGTCAGCAACGATGAGATCAGCGATGCGATCGAGCGCATCATGGTCGGCCCGGAAAAGAAAGATCGGGTGATGACGGAACGCCGCAAGCGTCTTGTGGCTTATCACGAAGCAGGCCATGCACTCGTGGGTGCCGTCATGCCTGATTACGACGCCGTTCAGAAGATCTCGATCATCCCTCGCGGCAACGCCGGAGGCCTCACCTTCTTCACCCCGAGTGAGGAGCGCATGGAGTCTGGTCTGTATTCAAGGACCTATCTCCAGTGTCAGATGGCGGTTGCTCTCGGTGGCCGTGTTGCCGAGGAAATCATCTACGGGGAAGACGAGGTCACCACTGGCGCGTCCAATGATCTTCAGCAGGTTGCCCAGACCGCGCGCCAGATGATCACGCGCTTCGGCATGAGCGACAAGCTCGGCCCTGTTGCGCTGGGCCGTGCTCAGGGGGGGATGTTCCTGGGACGTGACATCGCGGCTGAGCGTGATTTCTCCGAAGACACGGCTGCAACGATTGATTCCGAAGTGTCTGAGCTGGTGGATTCCGCCTACAAGCGCGCCACCAAGGTGCTCGTTGAGAACCGCGCCGTTCTCGATGAGCTTGCCGAGATGCTGGTTGAGCATGAGACCGTCGATGCCGATGAGCTGCAAGAGTTGTTGATACGCCGCGACGTCCGCGTTGCTGAGTACGTCTGACCAGGACGCCTTGACGATCAGCCGCTGGCAGATCTGCCAGCGGCAGTTGATTGAATCTCTCCGGTCTCAGCCCCTGCTGGTGGTGCTCAGGCCTGATCTGGCTGACTTGACGCCACGTCATCTCGATCGCTCAGGCTTTGTTTGTCTGGTCGACAGGCTCGCCAATGCCGGAGTGCGGCATCTGGAAATCGCCTGGACCCCCCATCCGCGCTGGGGTGAGCTGATCACCTCGCTTCGCCAGTCCTATCCCGACTTGCATCTGGGGGTGGCCTCCGTCACATCCGCTGACGCCCTTCAGGCCGTGATCGATCTCGGTGTGAGCTACGCGATGTCGCCGTGTTTCGATCCAATCCTCCTCGAGATGGCCCAGCGCCACGGCCAGCTCCTGGTTCCTGGTGTTTTCTCGCCCTCCGAGTTTCAGCAGGCGATGTCTCGTGGCTGTGAGCTGGTGAAGTTGTTTCCCGCTTCCGTGGTCGGGTGCGATTACCTGCGTCAGTTGTCCGCTCCATTGGATCCCTTGCCCCGGGTCATCGCTGCCGGCGGTCTTGGCGTAGCGGATCTGGATCCCTGGCTGTCGTCGGGATGCCATGCCGTTGCTCTTGGGCGCGGAATCATGCGGCGTCATTCACTCGATCAGGCCCTATTGAGTTGGTTGAAATGAGACTTTGGTGCTACAGCTGAGACAGGGATTGTCAGTTCAATGTCTCAGTTGTCGGTCAAGTTGTCCGATAAGGCCGATGCCTTGATCGCACAGCTTCAGAAAGAGATCTTCAATCGACGTCGGAAAAAGGTCACCGCTGCAGGTGTGGTTGAAACGCTGGTCGAGAGCGGAGCAAGATCACAGTCGGACAAGCGGTTTGCCACCTCCTGGAAAAATCTGATCAAGGACATCGAAAAGGCTGCCAAGCTCGCCAACGCCCATGGCAGCAAGCCCGCTTCGCTCAGCGATGCCGAATGGGCCATGGTGCTCAGCCATCGTCAGCGCACGGCTGAGGCTAAACCTGCCAAACCTGCCAAGTCGGTCACCCGCAAGCGGACCGGCAAAGCGGCCTCAGGCGCCGGCGCCGCATCGACCAGCGC
>JBGKDM010000076.1:0-23921 GCA_042954165.1 Synechococcus sp. | reverse complement strand
CGTTTGTTCCTGCCGTAGGGCACCTCAGCGCGGATGGAGGCGATCGGCCCGAGTTCCGTGGTCAGGCATCCGGCTTCGATGGCTGATCGGATCAAGCGATTGGGAAGCGCCGTGTTGACACCGACCCAGCACAGCGAACCGTCGCTGCCGGGAACTTCAGCCTGTTCCCAGGTCCAGGCGAGTTTGCGCTTGGGGGACGGGGCATAGCGGAGGCGCACCCGCTGACCCGGGATGAGCACGCCGGTCATCGGACCGGTATTGGCGCAATGGACGGTCACCTCGCTGCCGTCGTTCAAGCGCACATCAGCGAGAAAGCGCTTGTAGCGCTTGATCAGCACACCTTCATGCAGCGGTTCGAACTGGAGCAGGGGAGAGCCAGGCATCAATGGAGCTACGGACGGATCAGGGTTGGTGGTCATGGTGGCCCCCAGGTGCGTCCAGCGGCTCCGATGCGGACAAGAATGCCGCGATGGCCCGATCTCTCAAGCGCATTGCCCTGGTGGTGACCTACGGCACCTTGCTCAGCAAGGCGGGAGGGCTCGTCCGTCAGCTTGTGATTGCGGCTGCCTTCGGCGTCGGTGCGGCCTACGACGCTTACAACTACGCCTATGTGCTGCCCGGATTCCTGCTGATTCTTCTCGGTGGAATCAACGGCCCGTTTCACAGCGCGATGGTGAGCGTGCTCAGTCGTCGTCCCCGTGAGGAGGGGGCCCATATCCTCGCGGCCCTCAACACCACTGTGAGTGCTCTGTTGTTGCTGGTCACCCTGGCGTTGGTGGTCGCCGCTGATCCCCTGATCACCCTGGTGGGCCCAGGGCTTGCGCCGGACCTGCATCAGAACGCGGTGATTCAGTTGCAGGTCATGGCCCCCATGGCTCTGCTCGCCGGTCTGATCGGGCTGGGATTCGGTTCCCTCAATGCTGCTGACGAGTTCTGGATCCCGGCGATTTCGCCGCTGATGTCGAGCGTGTCCCTGATCCTCGGCGTCGGTCTGCTCTGGTGGCAGCTTGGCGACTCCGTTGCCCGTCCCGAGTTCGCGATCCGTGGTGGGGTCGTGCTGGCTTTGGCAACGCTGGTTGGGGCTTTGTTGCAGTGGCTGCTGCAGTTGCCTGCGCTGGTTCGACAGCGTTTGATCCGTCCGCAGCTGGTCTGGGACTGGCGCCATCCCGGAGTGAGGGAGGTGTGGCGGGTGATGGGTCCAGCCACGCTCTCCTCAGGAATGCTTCAGATCAATGTCTTCACGGATCTGTTCTTCGCCTCGGGAATCCTCGGCGCTGCCGCCGGCCTGGGTTACGCCAATCTCCTTGTACAGACACCACTTGGTCTGATCTCCAACGCGCTGCTGGTGCCTCTGTTGCCCACCTTCGCAAGGCTGACGGCCCCTGCTGACCGTGACGCGCTGATCGCTCGAATTCGCCAGGGACTTGTGCTCTCCACAGGCAGCATGCTGCCTCTGGGTGTGCTCTTTGTGGTGCTCGGTGCTCCCATCGTGGCCTTGATCTACGCCCGTGGTGCCTTTGATCAGGGCGCCGTTCAGCTGGTCACCGGTCTGCTGATGGCCTACGGAGTCGGGATGCCGGCCTATCTGGCTCGCGATGTTCTCGTGCGTGTCTTCTATGCCCTGGGTGACGCCACGACACCGTTTCGCCTCTCGATCGCGGGGATCGGTCTCAATGTGCTCTTCGACTGGGCCTTGGTGGGGGGACCAACGCCCTGGGGTACTCAGTTGCCCTTCAATCTCGGTGCCCCAGGCCTGGTGCTGGCCACGGTGGCGATCAACGTGATCAGCTGCGTCGTCTTACTGCTCTGTCTGCAACAACGCTTGCGCGGGCTGCCGTTGAAGCATTGGGCCATGGACGGCGTCCGTCTCTGCCTGGCGGCGTTCCTGGCCGGCTGTGCCGCCTGGCTTTTGAGCAACGCAGTGTCCTGGCCTCCGAGCTCTTTCGGGCTGTTGTTGCAGGTTGGCCTCTCAGCCGCTGCTGGGCTTCTCGTGTACACCGGCATGGGTTCAGTGCTCGGTGTTGATGAGATCGGCCAGATCGCCGGCTCCCTGACCCGGCGGTTCAGTCGTCGCTGAGCACGACGTTGCGCTCCTCCCTGACCTGAATCGGTAATTCCAGCTGCTGGCGGCCCACCACCTGGGGACCCTGCACCGACAGGATTCGGGCCTCGATTCCGAACTCCTTGAACGCCGTTTCCATCTCCTGGATCAAGGCCTTCTCCACCTGGGCTTCGGCGTCCACAACCTTGCCGATCAGGCGTTCGCCGAGTTTGCCGATGCGCTGACGCACCACCTCACGGGCATTGGTGACCTCGATGATCAGCACGGGCACTCCCGAGTTGTTGCAACCTTATCGGGAGTGCTCGTCGAGAATCTCTTCAAGATCACGAAGTTGACCCGCTGGCATCAGTCGGGCCATTGGCAGCTTGCCGCTGCCGCCTCCAATCGGCACTTGAAGTGTTTCCAGCGCCTGGCGCGCCGCAATCGCGCTCCCCTGATCCAGCCTGGCACTGCATTCGATCGCCAGGGCTTCGGCAAGGCCGGCATCGCCGAGGTAGAGGTGCCAGCCGGCGACCTGCAGAAACAACCGATCCCCAAGAGCGGCGGTCAGCTCGCGCAGCTCGGACGCATTGATGCTCATGGTCATTTCTGGGTGGATGGGGTTGGTGCCTCTGAGCGTTCCGCTTCCGTGGGCCTCTGCAACAGAACGCTGAGCAGCTGGATGATCCAGAGCACCAGCCAGGCCTCGGTGAGCCAGGCCAGGTGCGTCCAGGGGTGCCGCATCCCCTGAACGAACCAGAGCCCGCTGTTCACGGCGGCGAACACACCGGCGTGAAGCGTGAGATTCACGATCCGGTTGAAGTGCCGATAGATCGGATCCTCGGGATTGGCCGGGCCGTACCAGCGAATGGGCATCGGGGCAGTGCCTGTTCAGTGAGCAGTGCTTCGATTGTGGCGTCGCACAGGCCCGATGGTTGACGTGGGGTCCCTCGATGAGGTCAGATAGTCAGGCGCAGGCGCTTGTAGCTCAGCGGATTAGAGCATCTGACTACGGATCAGAGGGTCGGGAGTTCGAATCTCTCCAGGCGCGCTTTTCACCGTCCTCCGGGGCGGTTTTTTTTTGACTCCGTTGGCCTGAGGAAGTCATTTCCTACGATTCGTCAACAGCCGGCCTTCAACCATGTCTGAGCGCGCTTCAGCACCCATCAACGCTGCCCTTTCAGACGCCGATCCGGCCATCGCGGCCCTGATTGACCAGGAGCAGAATCGCCAGGAAACCCACCTGGAGCTGATTGCTTCCGAGAATTTCGCTTCCAGGGCGGTGATGCAGGCCCAGGGGTCGGTGCTGACCAACAAATACGCCGAAGGCCTTCCTCACAAGCGCTATTACGGCGGTTGTGAGCACGTTGATGCGATCGAGGAGCTGGCCATCGAGCGTGCCAAGCAGTTGTTCGGCGCAGACTGGGCCAACGTTCAGCCCCACAGTGGTGCCCAGGCCAATTTCGCCGTTTTCCTGGCCTTGCTGCAGCCCGGCGACACGATCATGGGCATGGATCTCAGCCATGGCGGCCATCTCACCCATGGTTCGCCTGTGAACGTGAGCGGCAAGTGGTTCAACGTCGTCCAGTACGGGGTCGACAAAGACACACAGCGTCTTGATATGGACGCGATCCGCAAGCTGGCTCTCGAGCACAAGCCCAAGTTGATCGTCTGCGGGTATTCCGCCTATCCACGCACCATCGATTTCCCCGCATTCCGTGCGATTGCCGATGAGGTCGGCGCATTCCTGCTGGCGGACATGGCCCACATCGCCGGTCTTGTGGCTGCGGGTGTGCATCCGACTCCCGTCCCCCACTGTGATGTCGTCACGACAACGACCCACAAGACACTGCGTGGTCCGCGGGGAGGGTTGATCCTCTGCCGCGATGCCGACTTTGCCAAGCGCTTCGACAAAGCTGTGTTCCCAGGCACGCAGGGAGGACCACTGGAGCATGTGATTGCAGCCAAGGCCGTTGCGTTCGGCGAGGCTCTGCAGGACGACTTCAAGGCCTACAGCCGCCAGGTGGTGGCCAATGCCCAGGCCCTGGCCAAGCGCATTCAGGCACGGGGGATTGATGTGGTCAGTGGCGGGACCGACAACCATGTGGTGTTGCTCGATCTGCGCAGCATCGGCATGACCGGCAAGGTCGCTGACCTGCTGGTGAGTGATGTCAACATCACCGCGAATAAGAACACGGTTCCCTTCGATCCCGAATCCCCTTTCGTCACCAGTGGACTGCGGCTGGGAACTGCGGCACTCACCACCCGTGGATTCGATGCCGAGGCCTTCGCAGAGGTGGCCGACGTGATCGCGGATCGTCTTCTCAGCCCCGACGACGATGCGGTGCAGGCGCGATGCAAGCAGAGGGTCCTCGCTCTCTGTCAGCGCTTTCCCCTCTATCGGGACGCCGCCGCTCCGGTGCCGGCGCTTGCCTGACTGTCCCAGAACTCCATGGAAGCCACGGCAAAGGCTGCCTAGATTGAACCTCTGTCACCCTTCGTTGGTGATCTCGTCTCGGAGTCTTCTGTGACCCTCGCGGGCTCTCCTCTCGCAGTGGCTGTGATCACGGTGGTGATCGCAGCCGGGATCACCACACTGGTTGTGCCGATCATTCGCAGGCTCGGTCTGCGCTTCGGTCTCACCGATCAACCGGATCCGCGCAAGCAGCATGCGGTTCCCATGGTTCGTCTCGGCGGCGTGGGCATGGTGCTCGGTTTTGCGGCGGCTCTCGCTTTGACCTGGTCCCTGGGTGGCTTTGGTCTGCTGGCACCGGATCGCGACCAAC
The DNA here is from genome assembly GCA_042954165.1 of Synechococcus sp. Classification (GTDB taxonomy): domain Bacteria; phylum Cyanobacteriota; class Cyanobacteriia; order PCC-6307; family Cyanobiaceae; genus Synechococcus_C. The sequence continues at coordinate 19,094 of JBGKDM010000076.1, read as the reverse complement.
TGATCTGGACCACCCTCGCCGGTTCGCTCTGTTTCTTTCTCATCGGTCTGGCGGATGATCTCTTCGCGCTCTCCCCATGGCCACGGCTTGCAGGTCAGATCGCCGTGGCCATGGTGGTGTGGTCTCAGGGGGTGCGCATCGGTGCGATTGATCTGCCCTGGCTGACGCATGGTGCGTCTCCGATTGTTCTTCCCGCCTTGCTCAGCCTTGTCGCGACTGTCATCTGGCTGGTCGGCATCACCAATGCAATCAACTGGTTGGATGGTCTGGATGGGTTGGCAGCCGGGGTTGCAGGCATTGCTGCCGTTGGTCTGCTTTCGGTCAGTTTCTCGCTGAATCAGCCTGCGGCGGGCCTGTTGGCGGCGGCACTGGCAGGGTGCTGCTTCGGGTTTTTGCGCCACAACTTCAATCCCGCCCGCATCTTCATGGGCGACGGCGGCTCCTATTTCCTCGGCTTCACCTTGGCTGCCGTCAGCATCGTTGGTCCCGCCAAGGGGCTCACAACCGTCAGCCTTCTGCTGCCTCTGCTGATCCTCTCCCTGCCCCTGGCCGATATGTCCGCCGTGATCATGGGCCGGCTCAGCGAGGGCCATTCACCCTTCTATCCCGATCGTCGTCATCTGCACCATCGTCTGTTGCGTGCCGGTTTCAGCCATCGCCGCACCGTGCTTCTCATCTACGTCTTCACCCAATGGCTTGCTGCACTGGCCATGGTGGTCGCCAACGTGGAGCTGCGGTTTCTCTGGCTGGCTCTGGCCACGGCGATCCTCGTGGGCACCGTGGTTGAGCTGAGGCGTCGGCAGATGGAGGAGACGGCCCGCAAGGCTGAGCGCCTTCGTCCGCGGGTTCGCGAAGACAACCTGGTGAACTGCCCGCAGCACCATGGCTGAGGGTCGGGTCAGCGCAGGGGTTGAACTTCTCTGTGTCGGGACTGAGCTTCTGCTCGGCAATATTCTCAACGGCAACGCGCGTTGGCTTGGCGAGCAGCTGGCCAGCCTTGGTCTCCCCCATTACCGCCAGTCGGTGCTGGGCGACAACCGTGAGCGACTGATCGGATTCGTGCGTGAGGCCTCGGAGCGCAGCCGGGTGCTGATCACCACAGGGGGGCTGGGGCCGACGCCCGACGACCTCACAACCGAAGCAATCGCCGCTGCCTTTGAGACACCTCTTGAGGAGCGCCCTGAGGTCTGGTCCGACATCAAGGCGAAGGCCAGAAGTCGTGGGCGGGATCCTTCTCCCAGCACCCGTCGTCAGGCCCTGCTGCCCCGCGGCGCAGAGGTGCTCCCCAATCCGACAGGGACGGCTCCGGGGCTGATCTGGTCTCCCCGACCGGGCTTCACGGTGCTCACATTTCCTGGTGTCCCGAGCGAAATGCGTGCCATGTGGACGGCAACAGCGGCGCCCTGGTTCCGCAGCCAGAATCTTGCTGCCGGCACCTTCACGAGCCGCAAGCTTCATTTCTGGGGGATCGGTGAGTCGACCCTGGCTGAGCAGATCCCTGATCTTCTCGCCGGCAGCAATCCCACCGTGGCGCCCTATGCCGGCGGTGGTGAGGTGATGCTGCGTCTCACCGCCTGTGCTCCGACCACTCGGGAAGGCCAGCAGATGTTGGTGCCTCTGGAGGCGGAGCTTCGTCGTCGGACGGGACCGTGCTGTTTCGGTGCCGATGGCGACACTCTGGCCTCGGTTGTGCTGGATCAACTGCGATCCGTCGGCCAGACTGTGGCCGTCGCCGAATCCTGCACCGGAGGTGGCTTAGGCGCCGCGTTGACCGCGTCGCCTGGTGCCTCCGCCGTGATGCTCGGCGGTGTGATCGCCTATGCCGATGCGGTCAAGCAGGCCCTGCTCGGTGTGAGCGCCGATCAGCTCACGGCCCATGGTGCTGTCAGCGAGGTGGTGGCGAAGGCGATGGCTGAGGGGGTTCGTCGCGCGTTGCAGTCGGATTGGGGTCTTGCGGTCACAGGGATTGCCGGTCCAGGTGGAGGCAGTGAGGAGAAGCCGGTTGGCATGGTGTGCTTTGCCATTGCCGGGCCCCGCGGTACCACTGGATTCACCAGGCACTACGGCCATACCCGCGGCCGTGACTGGGTTCGTCGCCTGAGCGTGGGGGATGCCCTGGATGAATTGCGACGCCACTGGCTGGCCTGGCAGGAATCGTGCTGAGGCCGCCGCTTAGGGTGAACGGCTGATCACTGGGCGGCATGAGCAGCGGCACGCTTTACGACAAGGTTTGGGACCTGCACCGTGTGGCTGATCTCCCAGGCGGTTCCACCCAGCTGCTGATCGGTCTGCATCTGATTCATGAGGTGACCAGCCCTCAGGCCTTTGCGGCGCTGGAGGACAAGGGGCTGACGGTGCGATGCCCGGAACGCACCGTGGCCACGGTCGACCACATTGTTCCGACCACGACGCAGGCACGACCGTTTGCCGATCCTCTTGCCGAAGAGATGCTGAGCACTCTCGAGCGCAACTGCGACCGCCATGGCATCACCATGCACGGTCTCGGCAGCGGACGTCAGGGCATCGTGCATGTCATCGCGCCTGAACTCGGCCTCACCCAGCCGGGCATGACTGTGGCCTGCGGTGATTCCCACACCTCCACCCACGGGGCGTTCGGGGCGATTGCCTTCGGAATCGGCACCAGCCAGGTCCGCGATGTGCTGGCCAGTCAGAGCCTGGCGATGAACAAGCTCAAGGTGCGTCGCCTCTGGTTTGACAATCAACTCAGTCCGGGCGTCTATGCCAAGGATCTGATCCTCCATGTGATCCGAACCCTGGGGGTCAAGGCGGGCGTGGGCCACGCCTATGAATTCGCCGGCCCCGCGATCGAGGCGATGTCCATGGAGGAGCGCATGACGCTCTGCAACATGGCGATTGAGGGTGGTGCCCGTTGCGGTTACGTGAACCCTGATCAGGTCACCTTCGACTATCTCTCCGGTCGCCCTGAGGCCCCGAGCGGCGAGGCCTGGACCCGGGCTGTTCAGTGGTGGGGCTCTCTGGCTTCCGACGCCGATGCCGGCTTCGATGATGAGGTGCGGTTTGACGCATCGGCCATCGCCCCGACAGTCACCTGGGGAATCACCCCCGGTCAGGGCATCGGTGTTGATGAAACCGTTCCGACCGCTGAGCAGCTCGACCCTTCGGATCGTCCGATCGCGGAAGAGGCTTACCGATACATGGATCTTGCGCCTGGCTCGGCCATTGCAGGTGTGCCGGTGGATGTCTGCTTCATCGGCAGCTGCACCAACGGACGTCTCAGCGATCTTCAGGCTGCTGCGGCTGTCGCCCGCGGCCGCAAGGTGGCCGCAGGGATCAAGGCATTTGTGGTCCCCGGCTCCGAGCAGGTGGCACGGGCGGCTGAGGCGGAGGGGCTGGATCAGGTGTTTCGGGCCGCAGGTTTCGAATGGCGTGAACCGGGCTGCTCCATGTGTCTCGCCATGAATCCTGATCGCCTTGAAGGTCGACAGATCAGTGCCAGCTCGAGCAACCGAAACTTCAAGGGCCGTCAGGGCTCGGCCAGTGGCCGCACCCTGCTCATGAGTCCAGCCATGGTTGCAGCGGCTGCTGTCAGTGGCGTGGTCACGGATGTGCGCACTCTCGCTGCTGCAGACAGCTGATCCCCATCTCGCCAAGCCGTCTTCCCCTCTTCGACTGTTCTTTTCCTCCCATGACCCAGACCGGACCCTTCCCTCAGGGCACGATTGCCAGCGTCAGCGGACGGGCCTTTGCGCTGCGGGGTGATGACATCGATACCGACAGGATCATCCCCGCCCGTTTTCTCAAATGTGTGAGCTTCGATGCTCTTGGTGAGCAGGCCTTCGCCGACGACCGCAAGGAGCTCGCTGGCGCCCATCCCTTTGATCAGCCGGCCCATTCAGGTGCCGCCATTCTTGTGGTGAATGGGAATTTCGGTTGCGGTTCCAGTCGCGAACATGCTCCCCAGGCCTTGATGCGCTGGGGTATCAGGGCAATCGTTGGGGTGAGTTTTGCCGAGATCTTCCACGGGAACTGCCTGGCACTTGGCATTCCCTGCGCCACGGCGACCCCAGACAGGATTCAGCAGTTGCAAGATGCCGTGTCCCGGGATGCCACGACGGAATGGACGTTGGATCTCAAAGGTCGCCAGTGTTCGAATCCTGCGTTGGGCTCCTGGACTGTGGATTTCGATCCTGGGGCTCTCGACATGCTGATCAGCGGGCGCTGGGACGCCACGTCACAGTTGGTGGCGCGTGATGCTGAGCTGACGCGCACCATGGCGGCCCTTCCCTACCTCAACGGCTTCTGATCCTCAGGCGGCGCGTCCCGCCAGGCGTGGTTAAGACGAGAGAAGAGGAGATGGGGCCATGGATCGCACTTGGATGCCTTTGGTTGCTCTCGGTGCCCTGTTGAGTCTTCCGTTCCAGGGTTGTGCTTCGGTTGCGATTCCGATCCAGCTGGATCCGTTGATCCAGCTGCGGGCCACCGGAGCCTGTCCCGCATGCGATCTCCGCGGCCGTGACCTTCGCGGTGAGCATTTGATCGGTGTTGATCTGAGGGATGCTGACCTCAGGGAAGCCCAGCTTCAGGATGCCAACCTTGAGGGTGCCGATCTCAGTGGCGCCAGGCTTGCGGGTGCGAGTCTTCAGCGGGCCGTGTTGAGCAACGCTGAACTGTCAGGCACGGATTTGCGCGATGTCGATCTTCGCAGCGCTGTGGTGATCAACGCCTATGCCCCGGGTGTGTTGACGGAGGGGATGCAATACGCCGGCGCCGATCTCACTGGCAGTCACCTCATTTTCGGTGGCGGAGACGACTGATCAGAACGGTCGACCGTCAAGGTTGTTGGGAAGGCGACGCGGATTGAACGGAACAAAGGGGACCCCTGTCCCTGTGAAGTTGAAGTCGTTGAGACGGAAACGGAAGCCCCCGATGCCTTCATAGGGGTTGTAGTAGAAGCCGAAGTCATAGGACCGGCGTTGCCAGCGCAGTTCGATGTTGGAGTTGATCACATCGCCATAGAACTCAGAGTTGGGATCCACGTTCAGGGCGACGCCTGCATTGATGACCAGCGGACCGGCGATCTGCTGTGTGACCCCAAGGCCCAGGGTGCCCAGATCGATGGCCTGGTCGAATGCGAAGGGACTTGCACCGGTGCGCAGGGTTCCTCCACCCAGCACGGTCAAGCGGGTGTAATCGAAGAAGGGCTTGCTGAAGGTCCCCAGGGTCAGGGTTGGCCCACCGCTGAACGACAGGGTGCTCTGCCCCGTTCCATCGCCATAGGCCGTGACGCTGGTGTTCAGATTGGTGTTCAAGGTCAATCCCGGCACAATCGGCCTCGGTGAATAGCGATAGGCCGCCTCAGGTGTGAGGGCGGCAGGCTCTCCTCGCCAGATGCTGTAGCTGCTGTTCAAGGAGCCATAGGCGTTGGCCCTGAGCAGGTCCTCCAGCGCGGAGTCCGTGAAGGATTCAGCCTGATAGCTGCCCACACCAAGCCGCCATAGATAGGAATTGCTGAGCCTGCCCCAGTTCCAGCCACCCTGGTTCTCAAGGAATCCGCCGACCGCTGAATACACATCGGTTTCTCCCAGGGAGCCGTTCCAGGTGCGATAGCGGTAGGCGCCGAAGAGCCTCACCTGAGACGGACCAATGACAGGAAGCGTGATGTCATGGTCAAGATCGGCCCAGAACCTGCTGCCATTGGCGAAATTGCTGGGGTTGAACGTGCTGATGTCGGCATTCACCTCGGCATTCCAGCCAAGAATTGATCCCGTCAGATCCGCTTCCAGGCCGAACAGATCAGCGATGTCCGTCGCTTGTCGGGTGGTGTCCGAACCAATCCTGGCGTTGGGCTCGATGTAGCTGTTGGTTTCACCGTCAATGGCCCGTTGAACAAGAATCTGCGGCTGCAGATTGAGCTCGAAGGTCTCGAAAAGATTGATCGACTTCAGGTCGCGCCCGATGAAGAATCCGTCGCGATCGTCATTGTCAATACCAAGGACCCACCGGTTGTTGACTTCCTCTTCCTTCGCGATTCGCTGTGTGCGGCTGATGTTCACGGCAAACCGCTCTTCGACGATCAGGCGATTGCGTTTGGATGCAATCAGGATGTCGCCAGTCTCGGTCTGACGCGCAACAACGTCGTCGGCGTCAATGCGTGTCTGAGCAGGGGTGAAGGGGTCATTGGTGAATCCCATGCGGTCAGCTGTCCACCCCTCAGGGGTGATCTTGATTTCTGCTGCCTGAATGCGCCAACGGCTGATTTCACCTTCGATCAGTTTGACTTTCCCGGAGGAGGGAATCACGCGAAGACCGCCGTACTTGTTCTGGTCCTTGACGGCGGAATTCTGAATGCCTTTCGGGACGCCCTGACGCCTCTCGATCTTGAAGGCTTGCTGGAACTGGATGCTGTCGATGCGCTGATCAATGCGGGCGATCGCTGCGGCTCGCAGTGCCTCCTGTTCGCGCAGCGAGAGGGAGGATGCAGTGGTGAGGCTGAGATCGGCTGGCGCCGGGGCGTCGTCTGACGTGTCGTTCAGAGCGTTGGGATTGAGGGTGATTGCTTCCAGTTCTTCGGCCAGTGTGCGTCGGGGCTGGCGCGTCAGTCGGTCGGGGTCGGGGCAGCCCACCGGTGGCGGCATCTCCGACTGCAGGAGAGTGACAGGCTCGTGGCCCCAGCGGTAGCGCGCGCCGATCAGATAGGCGTTGCTGCCTTCCCGTACACCGCTGTAAGTGCCGAAGGCGCCTGAGCGGTGATGAATCCGGCCGACGAGTGACAGCTGCGGGGACACCGCTGCCTCGAGTTCAAACCCCAGGTAGTTGAGGAACTGCGCGTAGTTCTCGCGATAGGTGCGTTCGTAGTTGCTGTCGGAGGTGAAGTAACTCACCCCTTCCACGAGTCCCAGGCTCAGCCAGGGTTGAACCCAGACCCGAGCCCCGAGCCCAAGAATCCCTTCGCCGAAGGTCTGGCCGGAGGTCTCTGCGTTGGGGATGGGTTGATTGAAGGCGCCGCCTGCCTGGCTGTAGACCTGATGGGCGAACAGGCTGCCTTCGAGTTCAAGCGCGAAGGGACCGGCCCTCCAGATCCGTTTCTGGAGCGTGGCACCCAGCAGGTATTCGGGTCGCATCCGGCCGTTGAAGACGAATGTGTCTCCGAAGTTCGAATCAATGCTTTGTCCTCCCCAGACCGTTGCGCTCCATGGATGGGGGTGCCAGTCCGGGATCGGAGGAAGCTGCGGGGGGCAGGCCATGCCGAGCATGGCGTCGCTTGCGACGGATGCAGGCGGCTCGGGTTGCGGACTGGGATCCGGCCAGCCCTGCTGCGGCAGCGCACTCCGCTCCGATGGCAACGCGAGCCCGGAAGGATCGCGTTGGAACGGCAGTGGTGCGTCAACGGTGAGCTGTTGGAGCGGGTCGGCTGCGCCGTTGCCGCCGGGGGATTCGGAGTCGAGCTTGAAATCAAGCGACGCACTGTCGAGGTCCAGGACTCCGTAGACGTCGGCCAGCACGCCTGATTGTTCCGACAGATTGAACCGGAGGCTGCTGGCCTGGAAGTATTGGGGCCCTTTGCTGAAGCGCACCCGTCCCGAGGCTGCCAGGCTGTTGAAGTTGCCGTCGAATTCGAGGCGGTCGGCCCGCAGCGTGCCGCCGTTCAGTCGCGCTTCAACATTCCCTTCGGCAATGAAGAGATTGAGCTTCGCGTCGTAGCGCTGGACATCTGATCTGAGCTGAAGTGCCTTGGGCGGGGATCCGTGGACGGCATCGCCTCCACCCGACACTTCGGCTCTCTGTTCAATGGCGGAGGGAACGTCGGCTCCCATGGCTGGAGTGGTGATCCCAAGCGAAACACTCACCACACCAGTGGCGAGCTGCATCACCGTTTTCGATGGTTGGGACCGACCGGACAAGCGAACTCCCTTGGGGTCGCTGATCTTCCCATGGTCAGGTCGATCGCTCGCTCAGGACCTGACCAGTGGTCGGCGTGACCGATCGATCAGTGACCCAACCTCACCGGAATCAGTCTTCGAGATCCTTCCGGCTGGGGGTGCGGCTGGGATCGCTCGCCAGAAAGCCGAAGACGAAGATTCCGAGAAAGAAGAAGACGACCGAGTAAACGGAAATCTTGAGGGCAAGCATGGAGACCGACCGGCGTCTGTGACAGCGCCATCATCTTATGAGGCAATGTTTGGAAGACACGATGCGCAACCGTCTTCAGGCAGTGCGATCGGAGTGGATTGAAACGTTTCGACGTCGCTCCTGTCTGGATCTCATGCCTCGATGGCAGTGCCTGGGAGCGCCCGGGGCTGGCCTCGCGATTGACGATCCATGGGGGGAAACACACCGGCCTGACTGGGTCGAGCGGGGTTTGCTGTGTTGGGCGCGCGGCGGAGTCTGGAAACGGTTGCAGCTTCGGTTGCGCTGCCCGACGCCCTGGAGAACACCGATGCAGGGGCAGGCGCGTTTGGTGCTCAGTTGGTGGGCGGATCAGGCGCGTCTCTGGGTCGACGGCACCCTGGTGCACGAAGGCGATCTGTTCGATACCCGCTGTCGATGGCGGTTGCCTGCCACCTGGGCGTTGGGACAGGACCTTGATCTTGTGCTGGAACTGCGCAGCCCTCTCCATGACGATGGTGCCTTGATCACCAGTCAGGTGATCCGGGAGCCTCGGTCTGCCGCCGAGGACCAGGACCAACACCTTCTGCCGCAGGCTCTGACCCTGGCGCTGCCCGACCCCGAGGCGCTTCCGGAGGCGTGGCTTGACCTGGATCCAGCGTCTCCGGAGGCCGCGGCTGCCGTCCGGGGGTTTCTTGATCACCATGCCCCTGCATCGGGAACAGTGCACTGGATCGGTCACGCCCATCTCGATCTGGCCTGGCTGTGGCCTGTCGCGGAGACCTGGGACGCAGCGGAGCGCACCTTCCGTTCCGCCCTCGATCTCATGGAGCGTTTCCCGCTCCTGCACTTCGCCCATTCAACGCCGGCGCTCTATCAGTGGATGGAGCGTTTCAGACCGGCACTCTGGGCACGCCTGCAGGCGGCCAGTTCTGAGGGGCGATGGGAGCCTCTCAATGGCCCCTGGGTTGAGACCGACTGTGTGCTGGTGGGAACGGCATCGCTCTGGCAGCAATTCACGCTTGGCCAGCGCTATAGCCGCAGTGCCTTTCCGCAGTGGTCTCACCATCTCGCCTGGCTTCCGGACAGCTTCGGGTTTGGGGCCGGCCTTCCTGCCGTTGCCGCGAGGGAGGGGGTGCGGTGGTTCTGCACCCACAAACTGGCCTGGAATGCCAGCGTGCCCTTTCGCCATCGGGTGTTTCGCTGGCGCAGTCGCGGTGGCGATGAACTGATGGCGCTGATGCTGCCACCGATCGGCACGGACGCGGATCCGGGTGCGATCCAGTTGGAGCATGACGCGTTTCAACAGGCCACCGGCATTGACCATGCCCTGTGGACGCCAGGGGTTGGAGACCACGGTGGGGGGCCCACAGCCGAATCGATGGAGCAGATGACGCTCTGGGATGGCCATCCCCAAGTCACGCCGAGGCGTCCATCCACTGTGCGTGCCTTTCTCGACCAGCTGGAGCCCACCGTTCAGGCCTGGCCAGTTTGGAGAGACGAGCTTTATCTCGATCTGCACCGCGGTTGCGCCACCAGTCGCCCTGATCAGAAACGGCACAATCGGACGCTTGAGAGGCTCCTGCGGGACGCGGATCTGCTGGCTGCACTGGGATCTCTGAGGGGACCTGATGGTGTCCCTCAGAGGGGTCGCGCTGATTGGCGAAATCTGCTGTTTCAGCAGTTTCACGACATCCTGCCCGGAACCTCGATCCCGGAGGTTTTCGCCCAGGCCGAGCCGCTGTGGTGTCGTTCCCGCAGGCAGGCGAAAGCTCTCCGGGATCAAGGGCTCAGTCAACTGATCGGCTCCCCTGCCACAGCAGCCGACTGGGCCTGGGTCGGGCTGCAGCCTCTGGCGCGCTGGTCTCCGGTGCTGCGCCTGCCGCGGGGTGGATGGAGCAGTCAGGGGCAGGCACTGCCTGTTCAGCCGGCAGGTTCAGGCGGCTGCTGGGTTCAGCTTCCGCTGGCGTCGGGGGTGGCGGCGCTCCCTCTCCGTCGCCACGAGCCGGTTTCGGGTGACCAGCGCAAACCGCGAGCTGCCGTGCGGCTGGAGCGGCTGGAGAACGGCATGGTGCGTCTGTCGAATGATCACCTGTGCGTGGACTGCGGCCCGCTCGGCCTTCATCAGCTCTGGGACCGGACTGGTCAGCCGCAGCTGTGCAGCCCGTTGGCTCTCTGCCGCTATCGCGATCACGGGGAGTTCTGGGATGCCTGGGATCTGGCGCAGGACTATCGCCGGCATGCTCTCCCTGTCGCTTGGGAGGCTGACTCGCTTGAGGTGGTCGAAGCCGGCCCCCTTGTCGCTCGGGTTTCGCTGCGGGCCCGTGTTGGTGACAGCCAGCTCCGGCTGGACTGTCAGCTCAGGGCTGACCATCCCTGGCTGGAGATCATCTGCAGCGTTTCCTGGCGCCAGGTCCATGAGTTGTTGCGGCTTGAGATTCCGTTGGCTGAACCCGTCGTCAGATGGGCGGCGGATACGAGCGGCGGAGTGCTGGAGCGCCCTGCCGTGGCCTGCACGGCTGGAGAACAGATGCGCTGGGAGGTGCCAGTGATCTCCTGGTGCGCCACAGAACGACAAGCTCCGGGTGGAGGGGTGGCCCTGCTGCTCGACGGACCGCAGGGAGTGGATTGCACAGCTGATCACCTCGGGGTCTCCCTGCTGCGTGGACCCACCTGGCCAGATCCGTCCGCTGATGAAGGCTGGCACCGCCAGCGGCTTGCCTTGATGCCAGCGACGGCGGGCTGGGGCTCCGATGGCGTCGCTCAGGCAGCCATTGCCTTCCGGGAACCCGGCTGGTGGGGGCCGGCCTCGTTGGCAGCGCCCGAACAGTGTTTCCCTCCACTGCCATTGGGCGTGATCCCTGTCGCAATCCAATCCCGTCCGGACGGTGATTTGGACGTCCTCGACAGCCCCGAGCTTCGTCTCAGGGCGCTGAATCCCGGCGCCCGGCGTCAGATCTGGAAGCCCGCAGGCTGGCTGGTGGGTCGCCATGGCCAGAAGCTGAGGGAGGCGATCACCTTGATGCCCGGGGAATTGGTCGAACTGAGGCTGTCACCGCGGGGATGATCCGCGGATCAGTCGTCGTGATCGTCAAACGGATCGTCCAGCTGTTTCGAGGGAGGCCCGAACGAGGTGTAGATGCCGAAGCCCGTGAGCCCCAGCAGCACAGCGAGTACGGCGATGGCAACGGACAGTGCGGGTGAGGTGGTTTCCATCACATCTCTCGACAGGTTCAGCCTGATTGAGGGCCAGGCCCCCTACAGTATCGAGACTGAACCTCACCCGAGATCCAAGCGCCGCTATGGCTCAACGCACTCGTCTGGGAGATCTCCTCCGTCCCCTCAACTCCGAGTACGGCAAGGTTGTGCCCGGCTGGGGAACCACTCCTGTGATGGGCATTTTCATGGCCCTGTTCCTGGTGTTCCTGCTGGTCATCCTGCAGCTGTACAACAAGTCCCTGATCCTTGAGGGCATCAACGTCAACTGGAACGGCCTCGGCTGACCCCTGACTCATGAATGTTTTCGGGATCGGCCTGCCTGAGGTGGCCGTTATCGGCGCAGTGGCCCTGCTCGTGTTCGGGCCCAAGCGCCTTCCCGAACTGGGACGCACGCTCGGGAAAACCCTCAAGGGATTTCAGTCAGCGTCCAAGGAATTTGAGCGTGAGATCAACAAGGCGATGGCCGAGCCTGAGTTGAATGCCTCTGAGCAGATGGAAGCGGAATCTGCGCAGGATGCCCGGTCAGCCTCCTCTGGAGATAAGGCTTGATGCAAAGCGGTGATCTCCGCTTGGTGGTTGGTCTCGGAAATCCTGGCCAGAAGTATGTGGGCACGCGCCACAACGTCGGCTTCATGGCCCTCGAGGCCTATGCAGCGGCCGAGCAGTCGCGTTTCCGGTCCATGGCCAAGCTTCAGGGCGAGGTCGCCGAAGTCGGCATCGGGTCAGGTCGGATTCGTCTTCTGATGCCCCAGACCTTCATGAATGAGAGCGGTCGTTCCATTCGTGCGGCCCTCGATTGGTTTGATCTGTCGGCCGATCAGGTGCTGGTGCTCGTCGATGACATGGACCTGCCCCTGGGGCGTCTTCGCTTGCGGGCCAAGGGTAGTGCGGGTGGCCATAACGGCCTACGAAGCACCATTCAGCACCTCGGAACTCAGGAGTTCGCCCGCCTGAGGATCGGCATTGGTGCCCCCGGGCGCACCGCAACAGAGCGGCGGGAACGCACGGTGTCACATGTGCTTGGCAGCTTTCATAAGAACGAGCAACCCATGCTGGATGCGGTTCTTGAGGAGGTGCTTCGCGGTCTTGACCTCATTCAGCGGCAGGGGCTTGAGCGTGCTGGGAATCGCCTGAATGGTGTGAATCTGATGCCTCAGGACACGGAATGACGCCTCTCCCTGTCACCACAGCGCATCTCCGGGTTCTGCGTCAAAGTTTTCAGGACCAGTGCCTGGAAGGTGAAGTCAGTGCAGGTGGCTTCGCATGGCAGTTTTCCTGGTCGTTTGATCAGGGTGAACTCACCGTTGAGCCTTCCCTGGGGCGTGCATTGATTCAGGACGCCCTTCTGCGGTTTCTGGTCAAAGCGGATTACCACCTCGAAGCCGGAGGTGATTACACCTTCACGGTGCGTGCGCGCTTCTGATCCCTGGTCCCTGCATGGGTGGTTGGGGCCATCGCAGTGGGTGTCCGACGTGGTCCTCCAGCAGCACCAGTGCTGCGATGGCATCAAGCTCACAGGCTGGAACCCTTAAGCCCTGCGGTAGCAGTCGTCTCCAGCCACGACAGGGCCAGAGCTCCCAGTACCGGCTTCGAGCGCGAAGTGTTGTGCCGCTCTCGTCGACAACCCGTACCGGAGCGAGCGCTTGCAGCAACGTCTTCCACTGATCGCTGGAGGTTCCATTCCCCAGCACCAGCGTGGCCAGGGGTGTCTGCTGATGCCAGCGTTTCAATTGGCTCTCGGTCTCGTCGGCAGCCACGACCAGGGCATCCAGCACCTGGCCTGACGTGCAGTCGGCAAGAACAAGACCGCATTTGCTGCGTCCAGGATCAATGGCTGCAACAACTCCCCACAGAGGAACGGTTGGGGTTGGGTCATCAGTCACGTCGTTCTCCGACGACTGCCGGCGGAATGGTTTGGACCGGCTTGATCGTCACAGCAATGGGATCAGCGGTGTCGCTGTTTCGGGTTGCGACCACCGTCAGTTCGATGCGTGACGGCGCCCGTCGCAGCAATTGGGTCCCGAGACGATTCACGGCATTGGAGTCAAACTGAAGTCCCTGGACCAGCGAACCGCGTCGCTGTGCTTCGGCCAAGGCTGAGGCAAGGAGGAGGTTCAGACGGTTGCGCACCGCCTCGGGTGCCCGTTCGCCGGCATCCAGCGCTGTTGTCGCCAGAACCGCCCCGGTGGTGACGATCGTGGTGTTCGGCTGCACTTCGGGAAAGGCGTAGACGACCGTTTCCCCCAGCAGCACGTTGGCGGCTGAGCGGATGGTCACGACCCAGGTGCCAGGACGCTGGATCGTGCTTTCGAGACGGGCGATGTCGGCGCGAGGGACGAGCAGAATCTGTCGGTCAGGAGTTTTCCCGGGCAGCACGCGCTGATAGGCCTGGAGATTCGCCTCACGCAGGAGCTCGTCAATCACCTGTCTGGCCTGATCGTCGCTCTCGAGTCGCAGTGTCGCTGTGGCCAGGCGTTGGCCGCTGCTCAGCACGACATTGCCGAGCCGCAGGGCATTGCGTTGCTGCTCGAGCTGGCGCAGTTCCTTTTCCCCCTGGCTGATGCGCGAACGCACATCGGCCAGTTCGCGCTCTGTGCGCTGGATCTCTGCATCGCGTGTCCTGACATCACGGTTGAGTCGCTGACGCTCCGCCTCAAGGCGCTCACGCTCTTGTTGAAGGGGGACCAGCGCCTGTCGCAGGTCATCGGCCCTGGTTCTGGCGTTGGTCAGGTCGCGACGGGCTGTCTGCAGTTCACGCGCAGCATCGGACTGCGCTGCAAGGCTGCGTTGGAGATCGGCCCGGCTCGATCGCAGCTTGTCCTGCAGTTCGTTGAGTTCGAACAGTCCAACCCTCAGCTGACGGCTCACCAGCAGCATCAGGCCGAGGGAGAGGGCGGATATCGCTCCGCCTGTCAGCACTGTGATCAGAACAGCTGTTTTGCGAGGCCTCAGGCCGAGCAGACTCAGGCGCGCTTTTCCGACCCGCGAGCCGAGACGATCCCCCAGCGTGGCGAGCACTGCTCCGAGAACGAGCAGAGTCAGAATCAGAAGCCAGCCGGTCAACGTTTCCTAGCGGTCAGTTGGCGTAGTCAGTCCAACCCTTGGCGATCCATTGTCACCCGGAACGCGCTCAGCTGAATTTCTTGGCCAGGGCGATGGGATCCAGCACGGTGATCTTCTTTCGGTCGATCTCGACCAGGCCGGCATTACGCAGGTCCCCGAGCAATCGGGTGATCGTCACGCGGGTCGAGCCGATCGCTTCGGCGATGGCTTGATGGGAGAGCCTCAGGTCGATCGTGATGCCGCGATCACCGGGCACGCCGAAGTCACGGCAGAGAACCAGAAGGAAACTCACCAGGCGCGATGACATGTCGCGGTGGGTCAAGGTTTCGATCATGGTTTCGGTCTGCAGGATCCGGCTGGACAAGCCCTGCAGCAGCAGCAGACCAACGCTGGCGTCGGCTTCGATCGCCTGACGCACGGAAGCCGCCGGTGCCGTGATCATCTCCACCCGCGTGAAGGCGACGGAGTGGTAAAAGCGGTCAGAGCGGTGCCCTGTCAGCAGCGAAAGCACCCCGAAAAGACTGTTCTCACGCAGAAGAGCCACGGTGATCTCTTCGCCTGACTCGTAGACGCGGGAGAGGCGCACAGCTCCCCTCCGGATCAGGTAGACACGTTCAGCGGGATCACCGGGGAAGAAAATGGTCTTGCCACGCTCCACCATCTCGGTGGTCGCGCCATCAAGGCCGCGGATCACATCCTGAAGCGTTCTTGTCTTCGGCTCGGAATTGTTGGCCAGAGTCATCGGCCTTGAGGCTGGGGTGGCAGTTCGGCTGAAGCCGTGCATGACTCCCTGCATGAAGGCACTGCGTGTCTGAGGAAGTTACGGATCAGCTGCGATCCTCCATGTATCAACAGGCACGGAATTCAGCGATTGCCCAGTGCCTGCCGCTGCCCCTCCATCAGAGCCTGCAGGCCCGGTTCGGCCAGGTCAAGCAGGGCGTTGAGCTGGGTTCGACTGAAGGCCTCGCCTTCCGCCGTTCCCTGAATCTCGAGCAGATTGCGGTGGTCGTCCATCACGACATTGAGATCCACGTCGGCGCGGCTGTCTTCGCTGTAGTCGAGGTCGAGCAAGGTCGCGTCCTGCACCAGGCCCACCGACACGGCGGCCACCTGTTTGGTGATCGGTTGTCTCTCCACAAGGCCCTGTTCAAGCAACTGATTGCAGGCATGCCGGAGGGCCACCCATGCACCTGTGATCGAGGCCGTGCGTGTCCCCGCGTCAGCCTGAATCACATCGCAGTCGATCAGAAGGGTGTTTTCGCCGAGTGCCTCCATGTCGATGCAGGCCCGCAGGCTGCGTCCGATCAGGCGTTGAATCTCCTGCGTGCGTCCGGAGAGCTTCATCAGCTCCCGGCGCTGGCGCTCCGGTGTCGAGCCGGGAAGGAGGCGGTATTCAGCACTCAGCCAACCCTTCCCCTGCCCTTTGCGCCAGCGGGGAACGCCCTCTTCGTGACACACGCTGCAGAGCACTGTTGTGCGCCCGGTGCGAACCACGAGCGAGCTCAGGGCGAACCCCATCGGGTCCCATTCGATCGCGAAGGGTCTCAGATCCGAGGGGGTGCGTCCATCGTTTCGGGCTGAGTTGGAGCTCGATGCACTGGTCATGACAGCTCTCCAAGCGGGTTCCACCCATCAAGCCTGGCAGGACGCCGGTTTGGGCTGGTGTTGTGAGGTGGCGTGTTGGGTGATGGTGTCGGATGACACCGGACACCAGGGATAGTGTCAAAGTGCTTGTGAACCTGAGCGGTGGCGCTAGGTTTGAATCCAGCGGGTCACCCCGGACGCTTCGGACCTTGATGACAGCGAGCCTCAGCACCACCCATCGCTCCGGTGAATCGCACCTGGCCGATCAGCGGAGGCTGCAGGCGGCCGGTCTTCATCCCCTGCCACCCCTCAGTCCAAGGCCTCCACTGCATCTGGTTGCGCCTGAAGGGCAGTTGCAGGTTCACACCGCTCCCTATCGCGGCAGCTTTGCCTCCGTGCTCAGTCAGGCATTGCGGTCCGCGGGGCTCGGCAGTCGCGTGATGGTGGTCCAGTTCCTCAAGGGCGGCGTCGCTCAAGGGCCCGAGCGTCGGCTCACTCTCTGCGGCCGTCTCCAGTGGTTGCGTCCCGATGTCGCCTGTTGTCTCTCGGAGGCTGCCGAGGAGCAGAGCGATGCGACCAGGCTTGCGGTTCGGGCGCTTTGGGCTGAATGTCGCGAGCATCTGATCAGTGGTGAACTGGATCAGCTGGTTCTGGATGAGCTCGGGCTTGCTGTCGCTTTGGGTTATCTGGATGAAGCAGAGGTCCGCAGCACACTCGAGCAGCGACCTGGTTCGATGGATGTGATGGTGACCGGCCCCTCCATCCCAGACTCCCTGATGGAGATGGCCGATCAGGTCACCGAACTGCGAAGGGGCTTCTGATGCTGAAGAACGACCGGTGGATCACTGAGCAGGCTGCCGAGGGCATGCTCGAGCCTTTTCAGGAGGGGCTTGTCCGGCATCTGGAGCCCGATCAGCAATTGCGCCCCGTGCTCAGCTTCGGTTGTTCGTCCTATGGCTACGACCTTCGCCTGTCCCCTCAGGAGTTCCTGATCTTCAAGCATGTGCCTGGCACGGTCATGAATCCCAAGCGATTCAATCCGGCCAATCTCGAGCCGACGCAGTTGCACCACGATGAGGATGGTGATTACTTCATCCTCCCCGCCCATTCCTATGGCCTGGGTGTTGCGCTTGAAAAGATGAAGGTTCCCCCGAACATCACCGTCATCTGTCTGGGCAAAAGCACCTATGCGCGATTGGGGATCATCGTGAATACAACGCCTGCGGAAGCCAGCTGGGAAGGTCATCTGACCCTCGAGTTCAGCAACAGCTCAGGGGCTGACTGCCGGATCTATGCCAACGAAGGAATCTGTCAGCTTCTGTTCTTTGAAGGCGATCCCTGCGACACCACCTACAGCGATCGTCAGGGCAAATATCAGCATCAACCGGAGCGGGTCACGCTGGCGAAGGTCTAGGACGACGTGCCGGCGTTGTTGCCGCTCTGAAGCGCTCAAGGCGCAAGTCGCGCCTTGTGCAGTCGTGTCTTTTCGTACCAGCCTGCGAATTCAGGCGCCCAGGTCTGCAGGTGAGGCCACATCAGGTCACAGAGCTCCCGGATTTCCTGCTGCGCATCGAGTTTTGCCCTGAGATCCATGAAGTGGAGGAAGGCGCGCAAGCTGAAGCTCACCACGAAATGCTGGCGGTAGTCGAAGGGGAGAATGCCCCGTGCATGTTCCTCGGCGAAACCTGCAGTCAGCAGATCGCGGTATCGATTCGCAGCTTGTTGGCAGAGGTCCAGGTCCTGATTGCGCAGCTCTTCGGTGTAGGCATACTTTTTCCCCTGCCGGTCGCTGTAGGTGCCCACAGGTCGCAGATAAAAAACCTCCTCCAGAGGCAACGCACCACTGGCTGCCCGGCAGATGCGATCGCCGGTGTAACGCATTGACTGCACATCGAAGCTCACCCCAACACGGTGGGTGCGGGCCTGCTGCATCACGGAGTGGGGAAACCAGCCCACGTTCAGGACGATCTGCGCGTGCTCGAGCGGGCCGTAGTGGCCTCGTTCGCCAGCGAGAAGACGTTTGACGCAGATTTCGCCTGCCTTGGTTTCATCGGGCCAGTTGTCGCGATCACCAGCCACAAACCCTTCGCTGTAGTCCTGATGCATGCCGGCATACACGCATTGCTGAGGGTTGGGCGTGGCGGCGATCAGGTCGACCCGGAAACGGGGATCCATGGCGGTGCTCAGGACAGAGGAAGGAAACGTTGGCCGATCATGGCCGTTCTCGTCAGCCGTGGCTGCGAGGACCGGCGCTGCTGACAGCGGGTGCAACAGGGGGGATGTCAGAGCCCAGGGAGCTGAGGTTGCCGATGCCGGCAAACTCAGGCAGCGCTGTTGAGGTGATCAAGGACTCGCTGAGTGCCTTTAGCTGCGTTGGCGTGCGGACGCCGAGTGAGCGTCCGCGAAGCGCTCCATCGGCACCGAACAGGTTCAGTTGGGGGATGCCATTGACCTCGTAACGGTCAATCAGGTCCTGCCATTGCGGATTGTCGATGTTGATGAGCACAACATCGAGTTGTCCCTGGGTTCGTCGTTCGGTCTCCAGCATCGCCGGTGCCATCTCCCGGCAGGCCTCACACCAGTCGGCGTAGAACTCAATGATCGTGGGCTTTTGATTGCTCAGTGCCACTTCCGGAGCCAGAGACCGGCGTGCCAGCTGATCCATCGGCGATTCCGCCGACAGGCCGTTGCGGAGAACGAACAGCACCAGCGCGAGTCCAACGGCGCAGGCGATGAGTACCCCCTTCTGCACAGCACTCAAGCTGGAGGTCGAGCTGCTGCCTGTCATGCCGAATCTCGAACCGGGCCCATACTTTGACAGGCCCTCATCGACATCGTCGCTAGCGTTTTTCTGAGCAACGTCCGTGATGTCGCTGCTGAATTTCCTCCTGCTGCCGGTTCGGGCGCCATTGGTGCTGCTGCTGTTCGCCGTTGCGGTGCTCATGGGCAATCAGTGGGCGCTGTTCCACCAGCAGATGACCTCGGCTCAGGGACTTGATCTGCCGATCTACTGGGCCGTTGAAGTGGTTCAGACCTTGATTGTGGTGCTGGTCTGCACGATGCCGGACCTGCTGTTGCGTCAGGTGTCGCTTCTGATGGCCTCCAGCCGCGTGTTCAGCCTGGTGGTCACCCTGCTGTTG
>JBGKDM010000075.1:0-2519 GCA_042954165.1 Synechococcus sp. | reverse complement strand
TCGCTGGTGGTGCATGACGATGCCCGCATCAAATGGCGCCGTCTGCAACGCCATGCCGTTGCCGAGGTGATGCAGATCGAAGAACAGCAACTCGCCTGCGTTGACTTCAGCAACGAGCGCGAGTTGCTGATGGCCCGTCTTGCCGAGATCGACTGGCGCAAGGCCGGATTGATCGCAGCCCAGCGGGACTTCCCCGTGACAGCGCACCCGGAGCTCACACCCGATGAGCGGGCTGCAATGCGGCGTTTCCTCCGCCGCCAGGATGCCGCCGACGACGGCGCCGGCACCACCGAGTTCCTGCTGGGGCACCACTCCTTCTTCTACGGCGCCCCCAATGCCCTGGCCCGCGTTCTGCTGCCCCTGTTCAAACGGGTGGAGGATTTCACGATCTACCCCACGGAATCACTCCAGGGCCTGCCCGCCGAGATCATCGATTACGACATCGACAACCCCGAGGCGGTGACACCGCTGACGTCTGCGCAACCGAACGACGATCGCACCTGAAGCGAGCCTGCCGCTCTCAGCCGCTTCTCAGCAAACACGGCCGATACGCGGGCGAAAAGTCAGGAGAATTCATGGCATTCAGGAGCCTGCTCCCGACCGCCATGGCCTCCATTCATCTGATCAGCGTCGGCTCCCGGGGCGACCTTGAGCCCTACCTGGCCCTGCTGGAGGAACTCCGCCGCCGCAAGCATCAGGTTCATCTGATCGGCAGTGTCAATTTCGAGGAGGCGTGCCGCGATCGGGACCTGCGTTTCACCGCACTCCCTGGCGACTTCCAGGAGCTGATGCGGTCCGACACCGGTCTTCAACTGATGGAAGGCAAGGCCGTGCGCCTGATCAACGACGACCTGTTGGCGGCATGGCTCAGGACTGCTCGCCAGGCCATCGGTGGCTGCGATCTGCTGATCGCAACTCCCCTGGCGTTCTGGGCCTACCACCTTGCCGAAGCCGAAGGCTGTCGGTTTGCCGTGACCAGCCCCATCCCCCTGGCGGGCACCCGGGAGTTTTCCTTTCTTCAATGGCCGGCCGAACGCCCAGCCGCGCCTGGAACGCCCGGGCAGCGGCTGCGCGGACGACTGAGACAACGCCTGCGTGGACACCTTCATCGCCTCAGTTACCGAGTCATCCGCCTGATCAAGTGGCGACAGACGGCAGACGTGATCCAGGCGTTCCGCGCCGATGAGGGCTTGCCGGCACTCCCCTGGAGCGGCATCGCGGGCCGGCGGGATGCACCACCCCAGCTGCAGGCACCACCGCTGCTGCATCTGTTCAGCCCGCACGTGGTGCCACGCCCCGCGGACTGGCCGGACAACGCCCAGGTGACTGGGTACTGCCTGGCACCGGATCAGGCGAGCGAGGCCTACAGCCCACCGGACGACCTGCAGGCCTTTCTGGCTGACGGCCCGCCGCCGGTTTATGCAGGCTTCGGCAGCATGATCCCGCGCAATCCGGCCGACCTCGCCGAGGTTGTGATCCAGGCAGCCTGTGACGCGGGAGTGCGACTGATTCTCTCGCCGGGATGGGGACGGGTGCTGCCGCACGAGGGTTGCCCGGCCTCGGTCTTCATCCTGGAGTCATGCCCCCATCAATGGTTGTTCCCCCAACTGCTGGGCGCGATTCACCACGGTGGTGCCGGCACCACCGCCACAAGCCTGCGCAGCGGAATCCCGAGCATCGTCGTGGCGTTTTTCGCTGATCAGCCGGCCTGGGGCAAGACCCTCGAACAGCTCGGGGTCAGTCCTGCGACCCACAACGTCACCAGCGTGACGCGGGACGCCCTGCGAGACAGCCTGCTGCGCCTCAAGGCCGAAGCGGGCTACCGGCAACGGGCCCAAGACCTGCAACGGCGGCTCCAGGAGGACAACGGTGTTGCTCAGACCGCCGACGCCCTGGAGGCCTTGCTCCCATCCGGCGCCTCGGCCTGAGCCGTCGCCGTTGGCAGCAAGGCAGCGCGCTGCTATCCGACAGTCAGGCGACGGGGCCGGAATGACGGTGCAAGGCAGACGACCATCAGCCCGCGTGGAACGCGGCTTCGAACGACTGATCTGGCGCTTTCGCCTGGTGACGCTGGTGCCTGTGGTGATGAGCCTGCTCGGCAGTGTGAGCTGCTTTGCAATCGGCACCTATGCCGAGATCAGCGTGCTGGGCAAAGTCATGCAGGGTCACTTCACCCATGCGACCAGCACCCTGCTGATCGGCAAGGTGGTCGGGGGCATCGACTACTACCTGATCGGCATCGCCCTGCTGATCTTCGGGTACGGCATCTACGAGCTGATCATCTCCGACATCGATCAACGCCAGCAGGACACCTCGCAATTGCGCCGCAACCTGCTGAGCATCGACTCCCTCGATGGGCTCAAGCAGAAGCTCACCAAGGTGATTGTTGTGGCACTGATCGTGACCGCCTTCAAGTTGATGGTGAGCTTCGATGTGTCATCGATCAATGAACTGGTGATGTACTGCGGCGGCGTTCTGATGCTGGCGTTCAGTGCCTGGCTGATCGGTCAGACGGGAAG
>JBGKDM010000074.1:0-17443 GCA_042954165.1 Synechococcus sp. | reverse complement strand
ATGGCCCTGCTGCAGACTTGCCTGGCGCAGCAAGGAGCCCAGTTGGAGGCGCGTGGGTCGGCGCTTCGTTCCTGACCTGGCAGCGCGCCGTTGTCCGTCCTATGCGGTGGAGCTCCTCCAGCCTGGTTCAAGGTCGACCGCGACCGTGCTCACGCTTTTCTCGAGTCGATTCAGCCCTGCCCTGCAGGAATGGTGGTACAGCCGCCTGCCCCGCTCAATTGCGCCCGAAAATGGCAAGCCGCCTGCGCCTTGTGAGGCGCACGGCCATTAAAAAGCCGCCCTGGTGGGCGGCTGGGTCGGATCAAGTTCCGCTGAGCAGATCAGAAGTAGATTTTTCCTCCGCCCCACTCCTTGCCAAGCACTTTCGGAGCCACGAGGATGTACCCAGACATCAGGCGGAGATCTTCATCCGTCAGATCACGCATGGCTGGATAGAGATCACGGCTGCGGATGCTGGGGTGCAGATCGGCGATGCTGTATTCACCGTCATAGGACGTGGGGTCCTTGAGGTAATCCACCAGCCCTGCAACGTTGTCCCGGGCTGGAGTCGCCAGCGCAAGGGTCTCGGAATCAAGGCCGACGTTGTGGTTGGTCTTGGTGATGCCGCCGGCGTGGCAGGTGCCGCAACTGGTGTTGAACACTTTGCGGCCCGTCTTGATCTCCTGCTCGGAGAAGGTCACTGACGCACCATTGGCATCAGCAGGGACCGTGAGAGTTTCGGCATCCCACTGAACGGCAAGCGCGGGGGCACTGAAGCTGAAAGCGATGAGCAGAGGAAGGATGAGCAGCATCCTGCCCATGGAGCGACGCAGGAACTGGAAAGAAGAGGCCATACAGGACACCAAAATCTGACGGATACACCGCACCAAGCTCTTGTATCACGGGGCGTGAACCGCTTGGTGACGAACCCCGGGCGTGCTCATGAACTGTTGCAGCCGGTTCAGTCCTCCGGGTTGACGTCCAGGGTGAGAAAGTCCTTGGCAAGCAGGGTGTTGGGGAAGATCGCCTGGGCTTCCTCCAGCAGATTCAACGGCGTCACCGGGTTCCCGGGGGCGTATCGCGGGCTCAGATGGGTGAGGGCGAGTTGCTTGACCCCGGCCGCCGCCGCTGTCTGCGCCGCCATGGTGCTTGTGGAGTGCTGTCGCTGGAACGCCATGTCCGCTTCGGCGTGCGCAAAGGTGGATTCATGAATCAGCAGGTCGGCACCGCGAGCCAGCTCCACGGCTGCCTCACAAAACACCGTGTCGGTGCAGTAGACAACGCTCACACCTGACCGCGACGGGCCGCAGAGTTCGCGCCCATCAATTCTGCGGCCATCGTCCAGGGTCACCGTGCGTCCCTTCTGCAGTTCGGCATAGATGGGACCCGGTGGGATCGCCAGCTCGCGGGCTTTGGCGATGTCAAACCGGCCTGGACGTGGTTTCTGTTCAATCCGATAGGCGTAGGCGGGAACGCGATGGACCAGAGGGGTTGCGCGCACCACGATGTCTCGGTCTTCAAGGATCAGCTCGGCTTGTTCAGCCTGATCTTTCACGCGGTGGACATTGAGTGGATAACCGATCCGTGTGGAGCTGGTCCGCAGCACCCCCTGCAGATAGTTCTCCAGCGGGTCCGGACCGTACAGGTCGACACCGGAGCTGTTGCCTGACAGTCCGAGGCTTGCGAGCAGACCCGGCAGGCCGAACACGTGGTCACCATGCATGTGGGTGATGAACACCCGGCGCAGCTGGGACAGCCGCAGGTCACTGCGCAGAAACTGATGCTGCGTTCCTTCTCCGCAGTCGAACAGCCACAGCTCGGAGCGCTGAGGCAGGCGAAGCGCCACGGAGGAAACGTTGCGGGCCCGCGTGGGAACGCCGGAGCTTGTGCCTAGGAAAGTGACCTGCACGATCTGGTGCGATCAAGCCTTGAATCTGGCATGGGGAGCCCTGGCTGGTTGTTGTCAGGCGGTGCACACTGGGCTCCCCCGCAGACCTGGACGCGTGGTCCGGCCGTTTTCCCCCTGGTTGTCCGGAGGTCTCGCCGCTCTGATGCTGCAGGGCACCCCTGGGCCTGTTGCCACTGCCGCTGCGGCGGCGCTGCCGGTTCATCGGACGCTTCGCGAGCCCCAGATGCGGGTTCTTGTCGGGGGAGGGGACTCGGTCCGGCTGAGGGCGGATCGTCGTTCTTTGCTACAGGTGCAGGGGCTTGGCAAGGGCGTGATCAAGCTCTCACGCCTCACGCTGCGGCGGCACCGCGGCCGGCTGCTGGTCGAGGCGCCCGAGCTCGCTTCACAGCTCTCAGCGCCTTCCTCCGGTCTGGTGGTGCGCAGCAGCGACCCCAGGGGGATCTGGCTTGGTCAACATCGCTATGGCGGTGATCTCCACCTGACGCTGCGTGAAGGTCGGATCGAGGTGGTCAATCACCTCGGTGTTGAGGCCTATCTGGCCAGTGTCGTGGGGAGTGAGATGCCCCAGGACTGGCCTCTGGCAGCCCTGCAGGCTCAGGCTGTCGCGGCGCGCACCTATGCCCTGCGGCAGCGGGGTCGTGCGGGCGCTTTCGATGTCAGCGCCACGGTCACCAATCAGGTGTACCAGGGGCTGGCGTCGGCCACGCCACGCACTCGCCTCGCCGTCGAAAGCACCCGCTCCCTGGTGTTGGTGCATCGCGGCAAGCTGATCAACGCTGTGTTTCACAGCAGTTCCGGTGGGGCGACCGAACCGAGCGGTGAAGTCTGGCGCTTTCAGCTTCCCTATCTCGTCAGTGTGCGGGACCACGATCAGGGCAGTCCCGCCCATCGCTGGACGCAGCGCTTTGATGCGCAAACTCTGCGAGCGGCGTTTGCAGAAACCCGAGGGCTGCAGAGTCTGGACGTTCTGGAGTCCAGCTCCACCGGCCGGCTTCGCTCAGTTCGGGTGCGCGGGCCCGCTGGACATCTGGTGATCAGTGGCCGGGAGCTGAGGCGGCGCCTTGGCCTCAAGAGCACGATGGTGCGTTTCAACTGGCTCACGGATACGGAGGCTGCATCCACGCGTTCGGGTGATCATGCGCTGATCGGATTCCGACGGGAGACATCGGCGTGGGGGGCTGCCGCCAGTGCACCGTTTTCGATGCCACCCCCGCCACCGCCACCCATGCCTGCAGGCATGCCGGTGCTTGAGGTTCAGGGGCGCGGCTATGGCCACGGTGTCGGGATGAGTCAGTGGGGCGCCCGTGGGCTGGCCGAGCAGGGCGCAGACTTCCGTCGGATCCTCGAGCACTACTACAGGGGCGTGACCATCCGCCCCTATCTGCCGGGGGATGATCCGGCGATGGCATCACACCCCCAACCAAGGCCAGCCTGAAGCCGTTGACGGTGGTGTCCCGTGTCTGCCCTCCCTCTGCCCGACAGCGTTGTGTTTGTGCAGCGTTCGCAGCCTGAGCTCCTGGTCCAGGTCATTGCCGATCAGCTTGAAATGGCCCTGCGCCGGCGACTGGAGCAACACCGGCCTCGACCCCTCGGTCTGGCCACCGGTCGCACGATGGAACCCCTCTATGCCGCCCTCGTGAGCCGACTGCGCCGTTGGTCCGCCGCCGATCTGCAGCGCCTGCGCAAGAGCTGGCTCAGCTTCAATCTCGACGAATATGTGGGACTGCCTGCGCGCCACCCTGCCAGCTTCGCCTCCTACATGCAGCAGCATCTTGGCGAGGCCCTCGGGCTGTCATCAGCCCAGATGCGGCTTCCGGATGGGATGGCGCCTGACCCGTCCCGTGAAGCCCGTAGTTATGCCAACGCCGTGATGGCAGCCGGGGGAATCGGTCTGCAGCTTCTCGGGTTGGGCACGAATGGCCATGTGGGGTTCAATGAGCCTCCGAGCGATCGGGACGCGGCCTGTCGCTGCGTCGACCTCTCCTGGGCGACCCGGGTGCAGAACGCTGATGCTTTCTCCGGCGATCCGGCCCTGGTTCCCACCCAGGCCATCACCCTCGGCCTGGCGGAGATTCTGGCGGCGGAGGAGATTCACCTGATCGTCACCGGAGCCGCAAAAGCAGACATTCTGCGCCGTGCGTTCGCCCAGGGAAGTAATGCCGGTTGTCCTGCCAGCTGGTTGCGACATCACCCCCGGGTGCACCTCTGGGTGGATGATGCGGCCCTGGGCACTGTGATGGCGACCTGTTGACCCACTGGCGCTTCTGGATTGATCGCGGCGGCACGTTCACCGATGTGGTGGCGGTGTCTCCGCGTGGTGGCCTTCTGGTGCGCAAAGTGCTCTCAGAACAGCCAGGACGATCCGGTGATCCTGCTGTGCAGGCCATTCAGACCCTGCTTCGGGAGCAGGGGGATGACCAGGCCCTGATCGACGAGCTCAGGCTGGGAACCACGGTGGCCACCAATGCTCTGCTGGAGGGCGCCGGCGACGACGTGTTGCTGCTCACCAATGCGGGGCTGGCCGACCTCCTCAGGATCGGTGATCAACATCGTCCCGACCTGTTTGCCCTGGCACTGACGCCACCCCCTTGTCTTGCATCAGCGGTGGAGGAGGTGCAGGGGCGCATGGGGCCTGACGGCCAGGAACTGGAGCCGCTCCTTCTTGATGATCGCCTTGGAGCCCGTCTGCGCGAGCACCACCGTCAGGGCCTGCGCAGTTGCGCGATTGCGCTGCTGCATGCCTGGCGTCACCCATGCCATGAACAGCGCCTCGAGGCCTTTGTCCGTGCGCATGGCTTCACCACCGTGGTGAGCTCCCATCGGGTCTGTCCGTTGCCCCGGCTTGTGCCCCGCGGGCAAACCACATTGGTGGAGGCGGCGGTTGCACGCCCGCTGTTCACCTATCTCGATCAGGTGCGGCGGGACCTCGGCGACCGCTCCCGTCTCCGGGTGATGACCTCCAGTGGTGCGTTGGAGTCCTGTGATCGGCTGCAGGCCAAGGACACGATTCTGTCGGGGCCCGCCGGAGGGATGATCGGTGCGGTCGCTGTGGCCCGACAGGCTGGCTTCGAACGGCAGCCGCTGGTGGGGTTCGACATGGGCGGCACCAGCACGGATGTCTTCTGTGTGCCCGCCGGTGCCTCTGACCGTGAGTGGGAGCGTTCGGCGGACACCAGGATCGCTGGCCTGCAGTTGCTTGCTCCAAGGTTGCCGATCCACACCGTGGCCGCGGGTGGCGGTTCGATCATCGGCTGTGATGGTGACCGGCTCACCGTGGGGCCCCGTTCCGCTGGTGCCGATCCAGGACCGGCCTGTTATGGACGGGGTGGGCCGCTGACGATCACCGACGCCAACCTGCTGCTCGGGCGTCTGCAGGTGCAGGGGTTCCCGGCCGTGTTCGGCATCAGTGGCAAGGAGCGTCCCGATCCCAGCGTGGTGCAGCGGCAATTCGCGGGTCTGGCTGAGCGCCTTGGTCCGGGAGCGGAGCAGCTGGCGGAGGGGGCTCTGGATCTTGCGGTTGAGACGATGGCCTCCGCCATCGAGCAGGTTTCGCTGGCCCGCGGTCACGACATTCGTGGTGGTGTCCTGGTGGCCTACGGCGGGGCTGCCGGTCAGCTGGCCTGTCGCGTTGCCCGTTCTCTCGGGCTGTCCCAGGTGCTCCTGCACCCGCTCGCCGGCGTGCTGTCGGCCTTTGGGATGGGGCAGGCCCGCCAGCGTCAGTGGCGTCAGGTGGCTGTTCGCGCCTCGCTCGTTCAGGCCACGCTCACCGCTCTTCCTGCAGCTGTGGAACAGGCACTGATCGAGGCGGAGAACCAGCTGAGGGTCGATGGCGACGGGTGTCAGGGCGGGCTGGAGCGCAGGGTGACCCTGGAACTGCGTGATCCCGAATCCGAACAGGGGCTGATGCTGGTGATGCCAGGTCCCTTGGATGGGTCAAGGCCTCAGTTCCCTGACCTGCATGGGTTGGAACGCCAGTTTGACCGGCTGCATCAGCAACGCTTCGGATTCGTGCCCAAACGGCTGAATCCTTTAGTGGTCGAGCGTTTCGAGGTGGAGGTGCTGGCGCCGCCGCTGCTGGGCAGGCACGACCTTGGGCCGGAGGGTGGATCCACCGCCTCCAGGGATGTGATCGAGCCACCTGCCTGCACCGATCTGCACTGCCCGGGTCTCGGATGGTGTTCCGTTCCCCTCTGGCATCGCCATCAACTCGTTGTGGACCAGGTGATCGAGGGACCAGCCGTTGTTGTGGAACCCACTGGATGCATCGTGCTGGATCCCGGCTGGTGCGCCCGCTGCCTCAACGGTGGTGAACTGCTTCTGGAGCAATCCGTGTGCAGCGCCAGCACGACGGAGTTGTCACAGTCCTGCGATGCGCGCGTCGTTGCGCCAGGCCAGTCTTCGGTTGATCCGGTCGATCTGAGCCTCTTTCATCACCGGTTCATGGTGATCGCCGAGCGGATGGGCGACCGCCTGCGGCAGACCAGTCGATCGGTGAACATCCGTGAACGGCTCGATTTCTCCTGCGCCCTGTTCGACCATGCCGGTCGCCTTGTGGCCAACGCACCCCATATCCCAGTGCATCTCGGGTCCATGGGGGATGCGGTGGTGGATCTGCTCGAGCAGCTGAGGGCCGGCGCTCTGCCGGCCCTCGCATCCGGCGATGTGGTGATCAGCAACGATCCGTTCCACGGCGGCACCCATCTGCCCGACATCACGGCCATCACGCCGGTCTTCGCCGGAGGGGATCAACCCCATTTCTTCGTGGCCAGTCGCGGACATCACGCTGATGTGGGCGGGCTCACGCCAGGGTCGATGCCGCCTTTCAGCACGCATATCGAGCAGGAGGGGCTGCGTTTGCGTCACTGGCCCCTGGTGCGGGATGGACAGTTTGACCATGCTGCCTGGACCGAGCGTTTGGGGCAGGAGGCGCTGCCGCCTCGATCACCCGATGTTCTGCTGGCTGACCTTCAGGCCCAGGTGGCGGCTAACCGTCTTGGCGTCCGGATGCTGGAGGACCTGGTGGCGCGAGAAGGGCTGTCGCGGGTCAGCTCCTACATGGAGCATGTCCAGGTTCATGCGGCGGCGGCCGTGTCATCACTGCTGGCCGGGCTCGAAAGCAGGCAGTTCGTTGTCAGCCTGGACAACGGTGCGACCTTGGCGCTGGACCTTCAGGTCGATCAGCGCCAAGGTCGCGCTCAGCTCGATTTCAGCGCCAGCTCGCCGCAGGGATCCCACAACTTCCATGCTCCTCTGGCCGTGACCAAAGCAGCGGTGTTGTACGCGATGCGTTGCTTGGTGGACGAACCCATACCCCTCAATGCAGGCTGCTTCCGACCTCTCCAGCTGACGGTTCCCTCCGGATCTCTGTTGAACCCTCAAGCCCCTGCCGCCGTGGTCGCCGGCAATGTGGAGACCTCTCAGGCACTCTGCAATCTGCTGTTCGCGGCCCTGGGGGTGATGGCGGCAGCGCAGGGCACCATGAACAATCTGAGCTTCGGCAACAGCCGCTATCAGTACTACGAAACGATTGCAGGAGGCAGCGGCGCAGGCCGTGGCTTTGCCGGTGTCTCCGGATTGCAGTGCCACATGACCAACTCCCGGCTCACGGATCCTGAAATCCTTGAGCAGCGTTACCCGGTTCAGCTCCTGCGCTTCGGCAGACGCAAGGGCAGCGGCGGTGCCGGACGCTGGCGGGGCGGCGATGGACTGGAACGCTGCTTCCGTTTTCTCGAGCCGATGACCGTGGGCCTGCTCTCCGGCAGTCGCCGCGTTGCTCCGTTCGGGCTGGCTGGTGGGGGTGATGGTGCGTGCGGATTCAATCAGCTGGAACGTGCCGACGGAACCGTTGAGCCATTGCCCGGCTGCATCCAGCTGGAGGTCGAGCCGGGCGATTGCCTCACCATCGCCACGCCCGGCGGTGGTGGCTGGGGTTCTGCCGCCATCGCCGCACCGTCGTCGTCCGCCTGAGGTTCTTCAGTCGAGCTCGACCCTCGGATCCAGATCGAGGTTGGCGCTGACGCTGCGGACATCATCAAGCTCCTCCAGAGCTTCCAGCAGCTTCAGGCACTGACGCGCCGCCGCCGCCTCGCTGAGGGTGACCTGGGTCAGCGGATGCCAGCAGTGATCCCACTCCGTGACGTTCCATCCCTGCTCCTTCAGGCTGCTCTGCAGGTGTTCGAGCGCTTCGAACGGGCCATGCACCAGGGCGCTGCCGTCATCGCTCAGTTCGTACCCCTCGGCATCGAGGGTCAGCAAGGTTTCGAGCAGAGCGTCTTCATCGATGACGCCCGACCCTGCCTTGGCCTGGGGGGTGACACGCACTTCGCTGCGGTGATGGAAGAGATAGCTCACGCAGCCGCTTTCGCCCAGGTTGCCTCCGTTCTTGCTGAAGGCCAGCCGGATATCCGCCGCCGTTCTGTTGCGGTTGTCCGTCAGTGCATCCACCAGCACCGCAATGCCACCCGGTGCGTAGCCCTCATAGCGGATGGTCTCAAGCTGGCTGCCGCCGTCGCCATCCTGCCCGGATCCCTTGGCGATCGCCCGTTCGATGTTGGCGGCCGGAACACCCGCGGCCTTGGCTTTGGCAACGGCCGTGCGCAGCTGGAAATTGCCCGCAGGATCAGCACCGCCGCGTGCGGCCACGGTGATCTCCCGGCCGATGCGGGTGAAGACCGCCCCCCGCTTGGCATCGACCACCGCCTTGGTGCGTTTGATCTGGGCCCATTTGCTGTGGCCGGCCATCGCAGCGCGCGGTTCCTTTGTCCTAAGGGAAGGGTACCGACCGGTGCAGGTCGACTTCAGCCCCGTGCCTCGAACACCACCTTCGGCCGAATCAGCTGGTCGGCGTCCATGACACCAAGACCCAGCATCCTCTGGGTTTGATTCAGCACGACAACGGGATCGCCGTCCCTGCCGATCCCGTCGTTCGGCTGCAGACGACGTCCGCAGCTCCAGTCGATCTCCTGCTGGGGTGTTGCCTGGTGCTGTGCCAGATGCAACAAGGCGTCCTGAGGCGGATGCAGGGTCGGCAGAGGCTCGGTCATGACGCCGGCATCCGGCCAGTCAGGCAGGCGATCCGCCTGGTCGATGCTGAAGCCCAGTGCCTGGACACGTCGAAGGTTGGCCAGGCATCCACCGCAGCCCAGGTGCTCCCCCAGATCCCTGGCCAGTGCGCGGATGTAGGTGCCTGATGAACAGTGCACGTCGACGCGCAGACGCCCCGTGCTGTCGTCCCAGTGCATCAGGCCAAGGCGGTGGATGGTCACCGGTCTTGGCGGCAGATCCATCTGCTCTCCTCGTCGTGCCCGTTCATGGGCACGACGTCCATCCACGTGAACAGCGGAGACCTGGGGTGGTCGTTGTTGAATATCGCCCCGGAACAACTCGAGCGCACGATCGAGGTCCATCCGGCTGAGAGGAGGCCAGGGACTGGTTTTCAGCACGTTCCCTTCGAGATCGTCGCTGCTTGTGGTTCTCCCCAGCTGAATGACGCCTGTGTAGGTCTTGTCTCCTGGAAGGTATGGCAGCAGCCGGGTGGCGGGGCCCAGCGCGATGGGCAGGACGCCTGTCACCGCAGGGTCCAGGGTTCCCCCGTGACCAACCCGTTTCAAGCCGAAGCAGCGGCGGAGACGGCTGACGCAGGCATGCGAGGTGAGGCCCGCAGGCTTGTCGATCACCACAAAGCCGCAAGGACCGTCCACTGCCCACCACCGTGTTGATCAATGACTGTGGCAGTTCGAGCCGCCCGGTAGGTTGGCCGCGGCGTCAGATCGTTGCATGCAAGAGCTTCTGCCCAGGACCTTGGACGTGGAGGCGTTTCTGCGCGACGGACTCGCCGTCAAGGCCCATCTCAGCGCCTATCTCGCGGTGCCACTGGCGGAGGTCGAGCGGCGGCTGGCCAGGAGCACGGAGGACCTTGCAGCCCTTCACCCCGGAGCCTTTCAACCCGATGATGCCACCGGGTTCTATGAAGACACCGTCGGGACGGGGCATCTGCTCGAACTGGCGGCCTGGCACCTGAGCAGTGCCGATTACATCGCCGACACCCTTCGTCTCCAGAGGCAGTTTGCCCGCGGACGCGTGCTTGATTTCGGTGGTGGTATCGGCTCCCACGCCTTGTCAGCAGCGGCCCTGCCTGAGGTTGAGCATGTCTGGTTTGTCGATCTGAACCCCCACAACAGAGCGTTTGTGGCCCAGCGTGCCGAAGCCCTCGGCCTCAGCAGCCGTCTCTCGGTTCACAGGGATCTGAACAGCTGTGGTGACGTTCGGTTCGACACGGTGGTCTGCCTCGATGTTCTGGAACACCTTCCTGATCCCTCGGCGCAGCTTGAGGAATTCCATGGGCTGCTGTCTGAGGACGGAACCGCTTTGCTGAACTGGTATTTCTTCAAGGGGCATCAGGGGGAGTATCCCTTCCATTTCGATGACCCTGCACTTGTGGAGCGTTTCTTCCGCACCCTTCAGCAGCATTTCCTGGAGGTGTTTCATCCGTTTCTGATCACCACGCGCGCCTATCGGCGCTTCTGAGCTCCGGGGGGATCGGCGGCAATCATCTCGACCCAAAACAAAAGCCCCTGCGCCTCGAGGGAGCAGGGGCCTTGCATGGGATGAAAGAAGCGTGATCAGCCTGCGGTGGCGACGCTGATGCGCTTACGGTTACGGAGACCACGACGGATGGTCTCGAACGTCACGATGCCGTCCGTCAGGGCGAACAGGGTGTCGTCCTTGCCCTGACCAACGTTGGTGCCCGGGAGCACGGACGTGCCGCGTTGACGGATCAGAATGGACCCGGCGGTGACTGACTCGCCTCCGTAGGCCTTCACGCCGAGGCGCTTGGAATTGGAGTCGCGTCCGTTACGGGTTGAGCCTGTGCCTTTTTTATGTGCCATGGGGAGGGGGGAGGAGGAGTCTCTGCTGGAGGTGCGTTCAGCTGATGGCCTTGCCGCCAACCTTGATGGACTGAACCATCACGCGGGTCAGCTCCTGGCGATGACCATTCTTACGACGGGTCTTCTTCTTGGGACGCATCTTGTAGACAATCACCTTCGGTCCACGGCGATGGTCCATCACCTTGAGCTCGACGGTGGCGTCTTTGACGAACGGTTGGCCAAGGGTGGTGCCCTTGGCGTCCTTCACCAGAAGAACGTTCTCCAGAGTCACTGTTTCATCGACTCCGGCCTGAAGCCTGTCGAGGTCGTAGTAACGGTTGGGTTGGAGCCAGAACTGCTGACCTGAGGCCTCGACGATTGCGTAGGTCTCGTTGCTTGGATCTGCCATTGGAATAGGTGACGCGATCAGGCTCGAAGCCGGGAATCATCGGAGGTGGCCTCCGCGACTGAACCGAGTTCGATTCGGCCTGAACCGCAATCGAAAGACAAACAAAGATCTTCCACCTTCGGATTCCCTTTCGTCAAGATCGAGAGAGAACCTTCCAGTGCGGGATGAATGGTCCAGCCCTCGCCATCGCTCTGCTTCTGAAAACTCCCGAGCTTGTGAATGCCTGTCGTTCCTGGCTCCCCGCTAATCGCTACACCACGGTGGATCTGGGGCAGACGGCCGGGATTTCGGATCTGCAGGCTGCCCTGGAGCAACAGCGAGAAGCCGTGGATGCCGTGGTGATCGAGCAGTCGCTTCTGGTGCCGGATTTGCGCCGGTCTCTGCTGGATGCAGATCTGCTCTTCCCCGCCGTTGTCGTCGGTGAGGTGATGGGGCGGGTTGACTACCACCCCGAGGAGGTTCACCTCCCTGTGGATCAGCTGGAGCAGTTGGGGTACAACGTCGATGCCGCCATTTCGCGCTTCCTTCGGCATGGTCAGAAGGGTGAACGCCAGGCAGACGGCAAGGCCCTGGATGTGGCAGGTGGGATCGCCGTCGACGCCAGTGCCTGGAAATTGACCAACCGCCTGCAGGAACGCCTCGGTTATCTCGGGGTCTTTTACAAGCGTGACCCGTCCCGTTTTCTGAGCAACCTTCCCCCCGGAGAACAGCAGGAGCTCCTGAAGTCGCTGGAGAGGACCTATCGCGATCTGCTGCTCGGTTACTTCCGTGATCCCGCTGCGGCCAATCAGGCCCTTGAGAGCTTTGTGAACACCGCCTTTTTCGGTGATCTACCCATCACCCGTGCCGTTGAAATCCACATGAACCTGATTGACGACTTCTGGAAGAAGCTCAGACTTGAGGGGCATAAGAACGATTTTCTGCAGGACTATCGCCTGGCCCTCCTGGATGTGATGGCCCATCTCTGCGAGATGTACCGCCGTTCGATTCCCACTGAAGCCCAGCTTGCGCGGTCTGAACAGTTCAATCAGGAGGCGTCGTCATGAGTCCACGCAAGACCTACATTCTCAAGCTTTATGTTGCCGGGAATACGCCAAATTCAATGCGAGCGCTGAAAACCCTTCGCAATATTCTTGAAACTGAGTTCAAGGGTGTCTACGCGCTGAAAGTGATCGATGTTCTCAAGAATCCGCAGCTGGCGGAAGAGGACAAAATTCTCGCGACACCGACGCTTTCAAAAATTCTTCCACCGCCGGTTCGCCGCATCATCGGCGACCTCTCGGATCGCGAGCGTGTCTTGATCGGTCTTGATCTCCTTTATGACGAGCTGTCGGACAGCCCGTTGGGCTCCTCCCTGATGGATTCGTTGTCGGACGCAGACAAAGCTCCGGCTGATTCTTAAGAGGAGGCATGCCTGTCCGCCTGTGCCGCCATTCCTGATTAGCGTTTAATCAACCCGTTGTTGTCATGCAGATCTCAGGTTCTACTGGTTCACCTCAGATGCAGGTCCAGAAGCTCCCGACCGGGATCGAGGGCTTTGATGACGTCTGTCAGGGTGGTCTGCCGATCGGTCGCAGCACCCTGATCAGTGGCACATCTGGAACAGGGAAAACCGTCTTTTCTCTCCATTTTCTTCATAACGGCATTGCTCACTTTGATGAGCCTGGCATTTTCGTCACTTTTGAGGAGTCTCCGCTCGATATTCTCCGAAATGCGGCAAGTTTCGGTTGGAATCTTCAGGAAATGGTCGAGCAGGACAAGCTGTTCATCCTTGATGCATCTCCCGATCCTGATGGCCAAGATGTTGCCGGCAGTTTCGACCTCTCTGGGTTGATTGAGCGTATTCACTACGCCATCCGCAAATACAAGGCCAAGCGGGTCGCGATCGACTCCATCACCGCTGTCTTCCAGCAGTACGACGCGGTGTTTGTCGTGCGCAGGGAGATTTTCCGGTTGATCGCCCGCCTCAAGGAAATCGGTGTCACCACCGTGATGACCACAGAGCGGATCGATGAATACGGTCCGATCGCCCGTTACGGGGTTGAGGAGTTCGTTTCTGACAATGTCGTGATCCTCCGCAATGTGCTGGAGGGTGAGCGTCGCCGTCGCACCGTGGAGATCCTCAAGCTGCGGGGAACAACCCACATGAAAGGCGAGTTTCCCTTCACCATGGGCGCCCACGGCATCAGCATCTTCCCCCTCGGCGCCATGCGCCTCACCCAGCGTTCTTCGAACGTGCGCATCAGTTCTGGGGTGCCGCGACTCGATGAGATGTGCGGTGGAGGGTTTTTCAAGGATTCCATCATTCTGGCCACTGGTGCGACGGGAACGGGCAAGACCCTTCTGGTGTCCAAATTCATCGAAGATGCCTGCCGGAACAAGGAGCGGGCAATTCTTTTCGCCTATGAGGAATCACGCGCCCAGCTGTTGCGCAATGCCACGAGCTGGGGGATTGATTTTGAACAGATGGAGCAGGATGGATTGCTCAAGATCATCTGCGCCTACCCCGAATCAACGGGACTGGAAGATCACCTCCAGATCATTAAAACCGAGATCAGTCAGTTCAAGCCATCCAGAATGGCGATCGATTCACTCTCAGCTCTCGCTCGGGGTGTCAGTCACAATGCCTTCCGTCAGTTTGTGATTGGTGTTACCGGTTATGCCAAGCAGGAAGAAATCGCTGGCTTTTTCACAAATACATCCGAAGAATTCATGGGGAGTCATTCGATTACTGACTCCCATATCTCCACAATCACCGATACGATCCTTCTGCTTCAGTATGTGGAAATTCACGGTGAAATGGCTCGAGCTTTGAATGTCTTCAAGATGCGGGGGTCCTGGCATGACAAGGGGATTCGGGAATTTGTAATTACTGGAAATGGTCCAGAGATCAAAGACTCCTTCTCGAATTTCGAGCGCATCATCAGTGGTGTTCCCCATCGCGTCATCACCGATGAGCGCAGTGAGCTGTCGCGCATTGTTCGGGGAGTCAAGCCCGAGGATTGAGGCCCCACTCCTGTGGTTTTGACTGGTGATCAGGCGCTGAGTTCCCCTTCGAGATCGATCTGTTGCTGACGATTCCGTCGTTCTGACTGGAGCTCCACCTCGTCTTTGTCGGAGACAGCAAGGGGCAGGTCGAACCAGAAGGTTGTGCCGACATCGAGTTCGCTCATCATGCGCACGGTGCTGCCGTGTTTCTCAACGATGCCGCGCACGATCGAGAGGCCAAGGCCTGTGCCCACCTCGGTGTGGACGGCGTTCTCAACGCGATAGAACCGGTCGAAAATGCGTTGCTGGTCGGCTTCACTGATCCCGCATCCCGTGTCGGCAATCTCAACACGCAGTTTCGGGAGTGGTGAGGTGAGGGCGCAGGTGGGGCCCTCATCACTGTCGGTCAGGGCAGGCGCCTGGACCTGACAGGTGTCCGGCCAGGGATAGGCCCGAAGCATCAGTGGGCCTCCCGGCCGGCTGAACTTCAGGGCATTGCCCACCAGGTTGTCCAGAACCTGCAGCAGCAGGTCCCAGTTGCCGAGGGCTTCAGGCAGGTCCTCCGCCACATCAAGGATGAGCTCGACCTGTCGGTCTTCAGCATTGAGGCGATACGTCCGAAGCGTCTGTTCCATGGCTGGACGCAGGCAGATCGGTTCGAACTGAACGGTGCGTCCCGACTCCAGTCGGGAAAGGTCGAGAACGTCATTCACCAGACGTGTCAGCCGGTCGGTTTCGTCGTTGGCGACACCCAGGAACTCCTTCTGTTCATCGGCACTGAGCTGGTCACCAAGATCGTGGAGCGTTTCCACATAGCTCTTGATGTTGAAGAGCGGTGTGCGCAGTTCGTGCGAGACGTTGCTGATGAAACGACTCTGGGCGGCATTCAATTCCACCTCCCGTGTGAGGTCCTGGATCGTCACGGCAATGCCTTTGAGGCTTTCCCCGCTCGCATCGCGCACCGCCTGGAAGACGAATCTCAGGGTCCGAGGCGGTTCTCCCGAACTGCTCCGAAGCTCATTGCTGTCAGAGGCGCTGGTGAGAACGGCATCGAGGGTGCTGTGCAGCTCCACCGCCAGCAGCTCGGGAAGCTCACCGAGAAAGTCCTGGCCTTCGAGGTTGCGCCCTTCCCAGCGGAACAGGCGGCGTGATGTCGGATTGGCCAGAACAATCCGGCCCTGTTCATCGAGCAGAACAGCGCCATCGGCCATCGTCGCGATCAGGGAGGCCTGTTTGACCTGTGCTGCTGTCAGCTCCTCGATGTTGGCGGCGTCGTAGGCCTGGAGCTGGGACGCCATCGCGTTGAAGCCATCCAGCAGCTCACCCAGCTCGCCTCCAACCGGCAAGCCGATCCGGGTTTGAAAATCGCCCGTTGCGATGCGTCTCACGCCTCGCAGAAGTTCCTTCACCGGCCGTGTGATCGTGAGGGCGTTGAACACGGCCCCCAGGATCACAAGCACCCAGATGGAGATGAAGACCGCAACGGTCACCTCCCGCGTCAGTGCGGCGCTGGCCAGTCCGGTTTCACTGGGATTCACGCCCAGAGCCAGGACTCCCAGGTAGTTGCCATTGCGCACCAGGGGGACGAAGACATCCGTGACCTTGCCCTGGGGTGTGAGGTGCTGACGGACCAGGGGGCTCTGCGGCCGTGTCTGCAGCTCGGGCGGGAGTTCCAGCCG
Source organism: Synechococcus sp. (assembly GCA_042954165.1). GTDB lineage: Bacteria > Cyanobacteriota > Cyanobacteriia > PCC-6307 > Cyanobiaceae > Synechococcus_C. Next base: position 1,612 of record JBGKDM010000074.1, on the reverse strand, counting down.
ACGTGTCAGCCGCAGATCGCTGCTGGCATCGGTGGCATTGCCGCTGATCGGAATGCCGAGGTAGACAACTCCCTCTGGATCGGCGAAGAAGATGTAGCGGAGACTCGAGCTTGATCGCCAGAACTTCTCAGCCACGTTGGCCAGCTCGCGATCCTGACCCTGCTCCACCAGCTCACTCACATTGCCGGCCAGGAGCAGGCCGAGGTCTCGGGCGTAGCGGGTGTCGTTGAGAACGGCATCACGCTGAATCCCGTTGAGGGCAAAGAACGTGATGCCCGTCATCATCAGGCTCACGACCAGAGTCGCAATGGCGAGCAGCTTGGTCTGGAGGCTGAACTCAGCCCACCAGCTGCCGACACGTGCCCACCAGCTGGAGGCTTCGCTGCCAGCGGCAGCGGCTGGAGATGGGGGTGTGCTGGGAACCATCGCTCCGATCGGCGCCAGAACGAGACTAGGGGCGACGCACCTGGTGCCCGATATCCCGCCGGTACTGCATGCCGTCGAAGTTCACCTGCTCCAGCGCCTCGTAGGCAGTTGCGAAGGCGTTGTCGAAATCACCGCCCTGTGCGGTCATCGTCAGAACGCGGCCTCCGGAGGTCACAAGATTGCCCTCCGCATCGAGTCGCGTCCCGGCGTGAAACAGTTGGTGCGACGCTGCATCCCTGAGCTGCACGGAGATGGCATCACCTTTTCGGGGCGCATCGGGGTATCCCGCAGCCGCTGCCACGACGCAGACGCTGCAATCGGATCCAATCGAGAGGTCCGGTGCCAGGTCGAGGCGTCCGAGTGCGCAAGCCTGGAGAACCTGAGCCAGCTCCGGCCCCATCAACGGCATCAGGGTCTGACACTCAGGGTCTCCGAACCGGCAGTTGAATTCGATCACCTGGGGGCCTGTGGGCGTCAGCATCAGGCCGGCGTAGATCACGCCCCTGTAGTTGATCCCGCGGGTGCGAAGGGCCTGGAGCGTTGGTTCCAGCACCAGCTGTCGCACCTGCTTGAGACCTTCATCGGTCAGCAGCGGTGCGGGCGCATAGGCCCCCATGCCGCCCGTGTTGGGGCCTCGGTCGCCCTCAAGAAGCCGTTTGTGATCCTGCGCGGGAGGCAGGATCACCATCCGCTCTCCGTCGCATAGGGCGAAGACGGACACCTCCGGCCCGGACAGGCATTCCTCAAGGACCACCCGATCTCCGGCAGAGCCGAAGCGCCCTCCGAATGCTTCGCGGATGGCATCAACGGTTGCGTTGATGGTCGTGGCCACGGTGACCCCCTTGCCAGCGGCAAGTCCGTCGGCTTTCACCACGAGGGGGCGCTGGATCTGATCCACGAGGGCAAGGCCTTCTTCAGCGCTGTTGACGGCCCAGTGACCTGCGGTGGGGACTCCGCCCTCCTGCATCAGTTGCTTGGACCAGGCCTTGCTCGACTCCAGCTGGGCACCGTCGGCGCCAGGACCGAACACCACCAGCCCTTTCTTTCTGAGGCGATCAGCCAGACCTGCGGCCAGGGGTGCTTCCGGTCCGATGACGACAAGATCGATCCCATGGCTGAGGCAGTGCTGCAGCAGGGCTTCGGTGTCACTGTCAGCGATGTCCAGCTTGCAATAGCCCTTCGGGTC
>JBGKDM010000073.1:0-2693 GCA_042954165.1 Synechococcus sp. | reverse complement strand
CGCGGCCCGGGAATCGCCGCCAGATCCTCAGGCAGCGCCTCCGGCGGGAGGGTGATGGCCTGGGCGAAATGGGCCTGGTCGGCCACGTTGGGGTCAAAGCGGATGCGCCGGCTCCAGGGCGTCAGCTGCCGTTCGAGCTGGGGTGAGGTGACGAACACCTGATCCATCAGACCGCAGAGATGGCGCTCGGCCTGCTCGATCCGGAACGATGGCATGCAGGGTTGCTCCTGCACCGCATCCACCGCGTGATAGATCCGGCGCGCGAACGGCCGCAGGCTGAGCAAGGTGGCGGTGAGGGGGTTGTAGGTCCACAGCCAGGGGCGGCGGAAACGCAGGCTGAGCAGGGCGATGCGCAGTCCGAGGGACAGGCTGAGGCGGTTGAGCATCAACGTCAGGCCGGTGGACCCACCGGGCCAGACGAGGGGCGACCACACCCAGATGCCGGGACGCACGCGCCGGGGACCGCGCAGCCCACGCCGCAGGCGTTTGAGGATCCTGGAGAGATCGCGCGCCGTGGCCTGGGCCGGCCGCAGACCGAGCGATTCCACATAGAGAACACGGTGCCCCTCCGCTGCCAGGGCGACGGCCACATGCTGCTTGTTGGTCCAGAGGGGGTGGTCCCAGTCAGCCGTTGCCAGGAGCACAACATCAGCCATCGCCACCCTCAGCGCCGCTGCAGGTCGACGAGCTCGCGGAAACTGGCGGACCGCTGCTGCAGCTGGTCATAGGTGCCCGAGGCCACGATCCTGCCGTTGTTGAACTCGTAGATCCGGTCACAGAAACGGATGGTGGACAGCCGGTGGGCGATCACGATCGTGGTGCAGCGCCGGCCGATCAGTTCCAGCGACTCCATCACCTCGTTTTCGGTTTTGTTGTCGAGGGCACTGGTGGCTTCATCGAGCACCAGCACCTGGGCCTGCTTGTAGAAGGCACGGGCGAGGGCCAGACGCTGGCGCTGCCCTCCGGACAGGCGCATGCCGTCTTCGCCGATCCGCGTGAAGGCGCCATAGGGAAGATCCGACACGAACTCCGCGAGCTGGGCCATCTCGAGGCAATCCCAGAGCAGGTCCTCGTCGATGGCGTCATCCTCAACACCGAAGGCGACATTGCCGCGCACACTGGCATCCAGCAACTTGATGCCCTGGGGCACGAACGCGCAGCACTTCTGCCAGGCCTGCACCTCATGACCGGTGAGGGGCACCCCATCGAGGAGCAGCTGACCGCGCGAGGGTTGCAGCAGCCCCAGCAGCAGATGGGCCGTGGTGGTCTTGCCGCCGCCCGACGCCCCCACCAGGGCGACGCGGGCGCCGACCGGAATGGTGAGATTCACATCATTGAGAACCCAGTCCGTCGTGTCGCTGTAGCGATAGGCGATGTGCTCCAGCTTGATCGTCAGCCGGGGCATGATCCCTCCGGGCGTGACCGGCAACAGCGACGGATCCGCCAGGCGTGCGCGGTCCAGACGAAGCAGGGCCAGGGCGTTGTCGAGATCGGGCAGGGAGGCCCTCAGCTTGTTCACCGCCCGGAACACCGCCTGAAGCGGAGCGGCGAGACGGAGTGAGGCGAACACGACACCCACCAGAGCGGGCAGGGCGTTCCTGACCTCATCGAGACCACCGCCCAGCAACGGGGGCAGCAGACCCACCGCGAACAGCACCGTCACCCCGGCGGGCTCAATCACGAACCGGGGCAGCTCCGGGAGGATCTTCAGCAGCCGGTCGTAACGCTTGCCCTCCGACCCGATGTCACGGAAACGGGAGATGAAGAACTGCTCCGAACCATGCAGGTGCACATCCCGGATTGATTTGGTCGACTCCACCAGCAGCCCGTTCACGCGCTGGTTGTAGAGAAACTGCTGCTTGGTGAGAAAGCGCATGCGCGGCGTGATCAAGGCGGACGCCAGGCAGTAGGAGACCACCAGCAGGCCGAAGACGACCACGGGAATCCAGCCGAAGGCGACCACAACACCGGCGATCAGGATTCCCGCCGACAGGGCGTTCGAGCAGATGGCCAGGAGTGGCAGCACCACCCCATCCGACACCTTGCTCAGGACGCGATTCAGTCGGGTCAGGAGCTTGGTGGAACTGCTGTCCTTGAAATAGTCGTAGGACTGAAGAATCAGATTGCCGTACACCCGGTTGCCCAGCACGGCCCAGACATCGGAGCTGACCCTGGCTTCCACCAGCCGTGCAACGAACTTCAGGGCCGTCGAAAACCAGATCAGGCCCAGGAGGAGGCCAACGATCCAGAGGCCGCTGTCCAGGGCATCGCCACCGAACACCCGAACGAAGGGCAGGTTGTCGACCAGGCTGGAGCCACTGAAGGAGCCGACCAGACGGGCGATCAGACCAACGAAAACGAGATCAGCCAGGCCCACCGCCGTGGAGATCCCGAGCAGAAACCACAGCCCGCGATACTGCCGCGACGGCAGGTACGACAGCATTTCGGCCAGCCGCTGCCAGGTCACACTCGGCCTGAGTGACTTTCGGACAGACCGGAGGAGACGAGCCAACAACGTCAGCAGCGGGCGCTACTGAAATCAACCTACAAACCGATTCCGAAGGGATTGGCCTGCCTGGGTCAGCCAATAAAGCGATCGACCACCGACCCCGGGGTCAGCGCCTTGGGTACTGAATGGACCAGGGCCAACGGTCGGGCACACAGAGAAAGTCATCATCCAGGCCACAGTCGAG
>JBGKDM010000072.1:0-1639 GCA_042954165.1 Synechococcus sp. | reverse complement strand
GTGGCCCTCTCCAGCAGGGCCAGGGTCTGGAGCACGGCCAGGCCGCCGCTGCTCGGGGGCGGCACCGTGCACAGCCGGTGGTTCAGCAGTGCCCTGCAGAGCGGGCTGCGTTCCACCACCGCATAGTCGGCCAGATCCGCCGGGCTCCAGCCCTGGAAGCTGGGGTCGGTCGCCTGCAGGGCGGCCATCTCCTGCAGGATCTGCCGGGCCAGGGGGCCCTGGTAGAAGGCGGGGCCACCGCCGCTGGCCAGGGTTTCCAGGGTGCGGGCCAGGGCCGGATTGCGGAACAGTTGATCAGGATCCGGTGGCTGGCCGTTCGGCAGATACAGGGCCTGAAAGGCCGGGCTGTGGCTCACCCCGAGGCGCCGGGCCAGGCGTGCGGACCGACGCAGCCGGGGGCTCGGGCGGAAGCCCTCGCGGGCCAGGCGGATCGCCGGCTGCAGGGTGTTGGCCCAGGGCAGACGCCCATGGCGTTGATGGGCCTCCCAGAGCAGGGCCACGGTGCCGGGAATGCCGATCGCCCTGGGGGTGCCGGTGGCCTGCCGCCAGGGCAGGGGTTCACCGGAGGGTTGCAGCAGGTCGCCGGATCTGCTGCTGCGCGGGGCGACCTCCCGGCCATCCAGCACCTCCAGATCCCGGCGGCTGCCGTTCCAGTGCAGAAGAAAGCCGCCGCCCCCGAGGCCGGAGCTCTGGGGCTCCACCACCGCAAGCACCGCCTGGGCGGCCACCAGGGCATCCACCGCATGGCCGCCGGCCGCGAGCATCGCCAGGGCCGCTTCGCTGGCATCGGGATGGGCGGTGACCACCACGGCTGAGCCCGCAGCGGTGGAGACGCGGCCGTTGCTGGGATCGGCGTGCTCAGGGTCGTCGCGGCTGGCCGCGGCAGCGTTGGTGGCTCCACTGCAGAGGCTGCAGATGCCAAGGACCAGCAGCAGGGTGCGGCGCATCGGATGGCGGCGCATCAGGGGGCGGCAGCGGAGTGACCCAATCGTGCTGCCTAGCGTGACGCTCCGCGTCTGGCGGCTGCCGCGACCTGCCGATGGCCTCCTCCTCGACCGCTGCGTTCCGTCCCCGGCGGCTGTTGATCACCGGCGCCAGCTCCGGCATCGGTCTGGCGGTGGAGACCAGCGCAGCCGGGGCGGATCTGGTCCAGGTCGCAGCGTTGTGGCAGTTGTCGGAGGCGTTGATCGCCGAGGCTGCAGCCAGCTGCACGGTTGTTGCATGATCAGGGCGACTCAGGAGCGCCTGCTGTGGCATCGACCAACCGCACCCTGCTGAAGCGCCTGGCCGTGGACCTGGCCGCGCTCTGCAGTGATCCGGTGGATCTCGATCACGCGTTCGATCTTCTGAATGCCACCTACGCCACGGAGGTGGCCCAGGCCGCCCGCGATCGCCTCAAAGCCGATCCGGCCATCGGCCCGCTGGTGCGGGAGCGCTACTGGGGGCAGTGGCCCTCCCTGCCAGAACTGGTGGCGATGCCGGCCGGATCTCTGGGCCATGTCTACGGCCGATTCATGACATCCCAGGGGCTGGGGGAGCTGCCCTCGCCGCAGCTGCCGGAGGCGATCGGCGGTGATGACGCCTACCTGCAGATGCGCATCCGCCACACCCACGACCTCTGGCATGTGATCGCCGGCCT
>JBGKDM010000071.1:0-5394 GCA_042954165.1 Synechococcus sp. | reverse complement strand
GGAAATCGATCTGGTCGGTCCGGACCGGATCGTGCTGGGCTGGAGCAGCGACAGCGGCACCGGCCAGCCCCTGCCCTGGCAGACCACCTTCGCCAGGGAGCTGAAGGCGGCAGGCACGCCCTGGGACACCGATGGAGCCTCACCACGGCAGGGACACCAGCATTTCGCCTCACCGGTGCTGCATGCCGCTGAAGCGGAACAGCTTCTGACTGACACGGTGGCATCGGCGGCTCGGGCCTCGGGGCTGGCGCTGCCACCACCTGAGCTGCATCTCAGGGAACGGAACTGGGTGGTGGGCGTGCAGCAGCATCTCGATCTCACGGTGGATCTGGAGCCGCTGTCCGATCTTCCGGCACCAGCGCTGAGGGTGACGATCGGATCCGGTGCCCACAGGGCGAAGACAACCACCTCGCCTCTGGAGCCGTCACGGCAGAACGGGGAACTGGTGTGGCCACTGCAGACAGGAACGCGGAACGCGTTGAGCCTCGACTGCTGGCGCTGGAATCCGCTCGGCCTCGGCAGTCTCGTGGTGCTTGGCCTGCTGGCGCTGTCATTACTGCTGCAGCAGTTGCGGCTGAAACTCGGCTTCGGCTACCCCCAACTCCCCTCCTGAGCCCTCAAAGCTGCAGGGGATCGGGATCCACAGCGAGGGCCACATCAGGGGGAAGAGCATCCCAGAGCCCTGAGCCCGGCGGCAGGGGCAGATCGCTTCCGGCCGGGCCATGGAGCAGCAGCTGCCAACGGCTGCGGCCGGCCACCCGGGCCACCGGCGCCGGTGCAGGCCCCAGGAGCCACCAGCCCGCCGCTGCACAGGACTCGCGCAGCTGCTCCGCCAGCACACTTGCCGCCGTGGCGGTGTTTGCGGCGGAGACCCCAGACAGCCGAAGCAGGCAGGCCCGGCTGAAGGGGACGAGAGCCGCCTCCCGCCGCAAGGCCATCTCCTCCTCGAGAAAACGCTCGTAGCGACCATCCACGAGGTGGCGAATCACCGGGTGGTCGGGGGAATAGGTCTGCACGAGCACCTGACCCGGACGCTCCGCTCGGCCGGCACGGCCGGCGAGCTGCAGAAGCAGCTGCAGACACTGCTCGCCGGCGCGCAGATCAGGTCGATGGAGCAGTCCGTCGGCCGCCAGCACCGCCGCCAGGGTGACGCGAGGCAGATCCATCCCCTTGGCGAGCATCTGCGTGCCGACGAGCACATCCGCCTCTCCGGCGGCGAATTGCTCCAGCAAGCGGCGATGACCATCGCGGCCGCCGGTGGTGTCACGGTCGAAGCGAAGCAGCCGCAGGCCTTCCAGCTCCTCGGACAATCGCTCAAGAACCCGCTGCGTTCCAGCGCCGAAGGGCTTGAAGGCGGTGGATCCGCAATGGCTGCAGCGCGACTCCACCTCAGCGCGGTGATCACACCAGTGGCAGCGCAACCACTGCCGCCCAGGTTGACGACCATGCACGGTCAGAGCCACATCGCAGTGCGGGCACATCACCACCTCGCCGCAGCTGCGACAGCTCAGAAAACTGCTGTAACCCCGACGGGGGACCAGCACCACAGCCTGCTCTCCGCTGCCAGGCAGGCGCGACAGCCGATCCATCAGAGCGCGGCTGATCAAGCGCTTGTGACCATCCGCCAGCTCGAGACGCATGTCGATCACATGGACCGGCGGCAGCGGTTGCTGGGAAATCCGCCGCGTCAATCGCGCCAGGGCAAGCGATCCGGCCGGTGCAAGCTGCGTCCAGGTCTCCAGGGATGGTGTCGCGCTGCCCAGCAAGACCCGCCCGCCCATGGCCCGCACCCGCTCCAGGGCGAGATCCCTGGCGTGATAGCAAGGCATCGGAGACTCCTGCTTGTAGGAGCTGTCGTGTTCCTCGTCGAGGACGATCAGCCCCAGTGGAGCCAGAGGCAGGAACACAGCAGAGCGGGTGCCGACGACCACCAGAGGCGGATGTCCCTGCTGAGCAGCCTCAAGTCCGCGCTGCCAGGCCTTGACCCGTTCCCGGTCCCGACATCCACTGTGGTATTCGACGACCCTGTTGCCAAAGCGACGCCGGCATCGATCCACCAGTTGCGGAATCAGACCGATCTCAGGGGTCAGCACCAGGGCATGTCGCCCGGCCTCAAGCTCCCGGGCCACCAGCTGGAGATAGACCTCGGTCTTGCCGGACCCCGTGATGCCCCAAAGGAGCATCCCGCCCCCCTCAGGCTGCCTGGTAAAGGCGTTCACCACGGTCTGCTGTTCGTCCGTGAGGGTCTGGGGCGGCTCCAGAACCGCGTGACCTCCAGCCGTCTGAGCGTCCGCCGGAGGTGCAACGCGCCGTTGACGGCGCAGCAGCTGACGGCTCTCCAGCGCCGTTACCAGATGGGGGCCGAAGCCGTCCGACTGGAGTTGCCGCTGCCAGCACCCACCCCTTGCCAGCAATGCATCAAGCAGCGCCCGCTGCCGAGCAGGCAAATCCTGTCTGTCCCCAGCCTCCAACGGTTCCACCCACCACAGCATCCGGTCCGCTGCCGGCGCACGGGCCCGCTGCCCCAGCCATCCAGGCGGCAATGCAGCCTTGAGCATCCGGAAGGAACTGGTGTGACAGCGATGGGCCATCGCATCCAGCCAGGACCGCCAGGAGGGGTCGACCGCCGCCCGCTGCACCAGGCGGTTCACCGGCTGCAAGGCGGCCTCTTCACAGTCATCCTGCGGCGCCCGGCAGGCGATCACCAACCCCTGCATCGGTCGTCCACGCAGGGAGACCTGAACGAGATCCCCCGCAGCAAGGCCAAGCCGGTGGCGATCGACGTAGGTGAAGGCCCGTCCCTCACGGCCGGCCTCCACCCAGACGTCGACAACATCCATGCCTGGCACGTGAACCTCGGGATTCAGACTGGCCTTCAGGCCAACCTTTGGTGGGTGGGGTTGCAGGTGTCGAAAGTTTTTTTTAAGATAAGGATGTTGGACAGCTCTGTGCTGTCGTCGGAACAAGCAGAGTTCCGTCCAGGAGGAAGACACGCAGCTCGCGCCAGGGATCTGATCCCAAGACGGCCGACCGGTCTACGAACGCCCCTGACATCCCTGCGTCGGTCCCAGACTTCGGTCAATCTCGCTGATCCAGATGACTTTTCCCTTTGGTTGATGAAGGGCGAGTGATTCATATCTGCAATCCGCAGTGCAGTTCTGACTGCTGAAGAGACCTACCCCTAACCCTGCTGCCCCAACTGACGTTATGAGTCCTGCTGCGAGCAAAACTGCACAGGCCAAAGCTTCCAAGCCATCGATCGTGATGGTTGCCGATGCGACCGGCAAGGCGAAAGCGATCAAAGCCCCCGAGGCTGACAAGACCGCCAAGAAACCCGCCTCAAGGGCACCTCGCACCCGCTCCACCCGGCTGCCCAAGGGGACCGACCTGAAGGCCGCAGCCGACGAACTGCTAGCGGCAGCGGAAGGCAAGACCAAGGCTGCGAAGTCAACGAAGGCCGCGAAATCCACCAAGAGCACCAAGGCAACCACCACCAAGGCGACTGCCGCCAAGAGCACGTCGAAAGCGGCTGCCGCGAAAACCACTACAGCCAAGGCGACCACTGCCAAAGCGACCGCCGCCAAGGCCACTGCGGTCAAGGCCGACGACAGCAAAGCTGTCGCCACCACACCCACAGCTGCGGAGAAAGACGCCAAAGCCAAGGCACTGGCCAGCATCAAGGTGGGTCCGAAGGGTGTCTACACCGAAGACTCCATCCGGGTGTATCTGCAGGAAATCGGACGGATCCGGCTGCTGCGGCCCGACGAGGAGATCGAACTGGCGCGGAAGATCGCCGACCTGCTCCATCTCGAGGAACTGGCAGCGCAGTTTGAAAGTGACAACGGCCGGGAGCCGGACAACAAGGAATGGGCTGCTCTCGTTGAGATGCCCCTGATCCGCTTCCGTCGCCGACTGATGCTTGGCCGCAGAGCCAAGGAAAAGATGGTGCAGTCCAACCTGCGCCTGGTGGTGTCGATCGCCAAGAAATACATGAATCGCGGCCTGAGTTTCCAGGACCTGATTCAGGAAGGCAGCCTCGGCCTGATCCGGGCCGCTGAAAAATTCGACCACGAGAAGGGATACAAGTTCTCCACCTACGCCACCTGGTGGATCCGACAGGCGATCACCCGCGCCATCGCGGACCAGTCGCGGACCATCCGTCTCCCCGTTCACCTGTACGAGACGATCTCGCGGATCAAGAAGACCACCAAGGTTCTCAGTCAGGAATTCGGTCGCAAGCCGACGGAAGAGGAGATTGCCGAATCGATGGAGATGACCATCGAGAAACTGCGCTTCATCGCCAAGAGCGCCCAGTTGCCCATCTCACTCGAAACCCCGATCGGTAAGGAGGAAGACTCCCGTCTGGGCGACTTCATCGAGGCGGATATCGAGAACCCTGAACAGGATGTGGCCAAGAATCTCCTCAGGGAGGATCTCGAAGGTGTGCTGGCCACCTTGAGCCCGCGCGAACGCGATGTGCTCAGGCTCCGTTACGGCCTTGATGACGGTCGGATGAAGACACTCGAGGAGATCGGCCAGATTTTCGATGTCACCCGGGAGCGCATCCGCCAGATCGAAGCCAAGGCACTCCGCAAGCTGCGGCATCCCAACCGCAACGGCGTTCTCAAGGAATACATCAAGTAGGGGAGCAACCAGTTCAACAGTTCAAACCCCTTGGCAACCAGTGGTTGCCAAGGGGTTTGTTGATGCTCTGACGCCTGCCGATCCGATCAAGTCCGTCCTCCCTGAGGAGCAGGTCGATCGCTGAGTTTCAGCAGAAGAACCACCACCACTGGCATCAGCAAATCAGTGAACAGAATCGTTCCAGCGTTGCCTGGTGCAGTGTTGTCCTGACTCAGGCGTGCAACAACGTGTCCAAGGCCATCAGCGAAGAACCAGCTGATGTAGGCCACCATCGCAGCAAGGAGGTAGTCGCGGCGTTTCAGCCACCAGCTGCTGAAGCCCAGGATCGCGATGGTGAGGTTGGCGTAGGCCACCTCGTACTGGAAGGGGCTATTGGGCCAACCAATCAATTCGGCCGAAAACTCGCCGAAGAAAAAGTGGAAAACAAATCCCCACAGCCCATTGATGCCCAGCACCCAAAAGGCAATCCAGAGAAGGGTGCGGTCAGCCCAGCGCGGCCAGCTGAACTGATGGCGAGTTTCCAGGCTGCCGCCAATCAAGGCGATCAGGATTGTCCAAACGTTGAACTCTCCCAGCAGCAATCTGATCACAGCAGACCATGACGTCGTCTCCCGGAGTGTGCCTCCTGACGCAATTGGTTGCCACGCATGGGTTCAAGGACCTCTGAGCCCTCGTTGTGGCTCTGCAGACACGACGGTTCTGGGGAGAGCGACGCTGCCGATGTGATGCATTGCCAGCAGCACCCATTCC
>JBGKDM010000070.1:0-2853 GCA_042954165.1 Synechococcus sp. | reverse complement strand
GGTCTGCAGCGCCTGGATGCTGCTGCGGCCGCCCTGGATGGGGGTGACGCCTCCGGCCTGGAGGAACTGGTGGCCTGGTTGGACGCCCTGCAGGACAACCGGCCGGTGGTGGTCGATGCCACCCAGCTGCAGCATCTTCTGGCGCTCGGCGTCGCGCTCCGGTCGCTGCAGGGCCGGCGGCGATTCCTGTTCCGTTCGGCGGCGAGCCTGCTCAACGGCCTGGCGGACGCCGGTCCGCTGCCGCCCGGTGCGCAACCCCTCGACGCGCACGGTCTGGCTGGATTGCGCCGAGCGAGGGCCGGGGTGCCATTGCCGGGGCTGGTGCTGGTCGGCTCCCATGTGCCGCTTGCCGATCAGCAGCTGCAGCCCTTGCTGCAGCGGACGGACTGCTGCGCCGTGGAGGTGCCGGTTGCCCGTCTGGCCAGGGTTCTGGAGGGAGGTCACCACCCCTGGTTGCTGCCTGATCTGGAGCTCGAATGGCGTGATCAGCTGCAGGCTGCGCTCGCGGAGGGGCGCACCCCGGTGCTCTACACGAGCAGGGGTGAACTCAGCTTCGGGGAGGGGGAGGCGGCTGCGGCCCGCCGGCTCAGGTTCGGCATGGCGCTCGCCCGCGTGATGGCGCGGCTGGTGGCGTCCCTGGCGCCGCAGCTGGGGTACGTGATCAGCAAGGGGGGCATCACCACGGGCACCCTGCTGGCCGAGGGGCTGGCTCTCCCGGCGGTGCATCTCGAGGGGCAGTTGCTGCCGGGGCTGTCCCTGGTGCGGCCGATGGCGGAAGACTCCGGGGCCTTCCCGGACGGTCTGCCGATCCTCACTTTCCCCGGAAATCTCGGCGATGCCGGCACGCTGCTGCAGGCCTGGCGGTTGATGCAGGCGGGCGTGGCGCGCTGATCAGAGCAGGCCTGCGCTCCTGGCCAGGAGTTCCATCGGATGGCGCACCACCGGTGATCGCGTTGCGGGGGCTTCGGCCCCTGGGTCCGGATCGGGGAGGTGCCGGCGCAGCTGCAGGCTGCAGCCGATGTTGGCGCTGGCGATCACGCCTGCGCCGGTGGCGCTGAGGTCGGCCGTCTTGAGCCGGCCCAGTTCGGCGGCCTCCTCTGGCTGCACCAGGTTGTAGATGCCGGCACTGCCGCAGCAGACCCCCGCTTCGGTGGCCTCCCGCAGCTGCAGATGGGGAATCGCCTGCAGCAGTTGCCGGGGCTGTCTGGTGATCCCCTGGCCGTGGATCATGTGACAGGCATCGTGGAACGCCACCACCAGCGGGTTGTCAGCCGCTGCCGGTGCACCGTCGGCCTGCTGCAGCGGCTGCAGGGAGGCCGCAAACGGGGCGCTGAGGCCCCGTTCGGCCAGGAATTCGTGCACGTCTTGCACTGGACAGGGGAAGCCGGCTTCGCCGCTGCCGAGCAGGTCGTCATAGGCCTTCATCGTGTGGCCGCAGCCGGAGGCCGCCACCAGCACGGCATCCAGCGGGTTGTCTCCTGCTGCGTCCTTGAAGCTCTGCACCAGGTCGGCGGCCAGGGCACGGGTCTGGCTGAGCTGGCCCTGGTGGTGGCTCACCGCGCCGCAGCACCCCTGCGCCGGGGGCACGATCACCTCGAAGCCATTGGCCTGCAGCACGGCCACGGTGGCGGCGTTCACCTGCGGATCAAAACAGCGCTGCACGCAGCCCAGCACCAGGCCGACCCGGCCGCGGCGCTGGCCCTGGGCCGGATTGCTCAGGGGCCAGTGATCGGCAAATCCTTCAGGGGCCAGCGGCGGGAGCAGCGCTTCCATCGCCTCCAGCTGAGGGCCCAGCAGACGCAGCAGTCCACTGCGCCGCACCAGCCCCTGAATCGGCGTTCCGGCATAGGCCCGCAGGGGGGTGAGCAGGGCGCGCAGCCGTTTGGGGTAGGGCAGCACCTTGAGCAGCAGGTGCCGGAAGCTGCTCTGCCAGCTGCTGCGCAGCTCCGGGCGATTGAGCTTCGGGCGGGTCGCTTCGATCAGCTGGTCGTAGCGCACCCCCGACGGACAGGCACTGACACAGGCGAAGCATCCCAGACAGCTGTCGAAATGGGACGCCACCGTGGCGTCCATGGCAAGCTCGCCGGCCTCAAGGGCCTTGAGGGTGTGGATCCGGCCGCGGGGCGAATCCATCTCCGTTCCCAGCACCCGGTAGCTGGCGCAGGTGGGGAGGCAGAACCCGCAGTGCACGCAGGGGTCCGTGACGCCGTCCGGAAGGCCCGGCATCACGGTGGCGGATGGTGGCTGAAGCTCGGGGCGATCAGGCATGGGCAGAGTCTGCCGCCGGTCCGATCCGATCGGACCGGATCAGAAACGTTCGATGATGGCCTTGGCGAAGCCACTGCAGCTCACCGGGTCCACCTGGGGTTCCATCAGCCGTGCCAGGTCATAGGTGACCTGTTTGTCAGCGATCGCCGCACTCAGTCCCTTGGTGACGAGGTCGGCGGCCTCCTGCCAGCCCAGGAATTCCAGCATCATCACGCCGCTCAGAATCACCGAACCGGGGTTGATCCGATCGAGGCCGGCGTGCTTCGGCGCCGTGCCGTGGGTGGCTTCGAAGATGGCGGCGGTTTCGCCGATGTTGGCGCCGGGGGCCATCCCCAGACCGCCCACCATGGCGGCGGCGGCATCGGAGATGTAGTCACCGTTGAGGTTGAGGGTGGCCAGGATCGAATACTCCTGGGGGCGGGTCTGGATCTGCTGGAAGATGCTGTCGGCGATCCGGTCGTCGACCAGCACCATCTCTTTCCAACGGCCCTGGCCGTGGCTGCTGCCGATCGCATCGATCACCGCCTGCACCTCGGCATCAATCGCTTCTTTTTTCTCCGGCGTGAGGCTGTCGTAACCCGGCTC
>JBGKDM010000069.1:0-2113 GCA_042954165.1 Synechococcus sp. | reverse complement strand
AGTTGATTGTCGCTAAAAGGACGGTGTTGCTTTAAATCGATGCTTACCGGCCCCGAACTGCTTGCCAAGGTCAAGGAGATGGGAGATGCGTCCAAATCCGATCTGGCCACAGCCTGCGGATACGTTTCCAAGAAAAAGGATGGATCAGACCGTGTCAATTTCACGGCCTTTTACGAAGCGCTTCTGAATGCCAAAGGTGTTGACCTTGGTTCAGGATCGGCAGGTGTCGGCAAAGGTGGACGAAAGCTGTCCTACATCGCCAAGGTGCAAGGCAACGGCAATCTGCTGATCGGCAAGGCCTACACCGCCATGCTCGATCTCAAACCCGGTGACAACTTTGAAATCAAGCTGGGGCGCAAGGTGATCCGACTGGTGCCTGAAGGTGCCTCCGACGCCGACGAGTGATCCTGGCGGGCAACCGACCGATCGCTGCCCATCCGCCGATCGCTCGGTTGCCAAGTGCAGTCAGTGAATCTGACGGAGGAAGCGACGTGAGCGTTCCTCTTTTGCAGCGGAGAAGAAGGTTTCCGGATCGGAACTTTCGACGACAGTGCCGTTGTCCATGAACAGGACCCGATCAGCAACCTCACGGGCAAACCCCAGTTCATGGGTCACCACAATCATTGTCATGCCTTGATTTGCAAGGGTGCGCATGGCATCCAGCACCTCCTTCACCCGTTCCGGATCAAGGGCGCTGGTGGGTTCATCAAACAGCATCACGTCGGGTTTCAAGGCCAGCGCTCTGGCGATGGCAACCCGCTGCTGCTGACCTCCGCTGAGCTGGGCTGGATATTTGCCTGCCTGTTCCACGATCCCCATCTGGGCGAGAAGGGCCATGGCCTGCTGCTCCGCGTCGCTGCGTGTCTGGTTCTGCACCCGAATGGGTGCAAGGGTGATGTTGTCGAGGATGGTGAGGTGGGGAAACAGGTTGAACTGCTGGAACACCATGCCCACCCGCCGGCGGATTCGCTGAATCTGGCGTGGATCGGCATCGCTGGTGAGCCGGAGTCCGAGAACCTCGATCTCTCCATCATCAATGGTTTCCAGGCCATTGAACGTACGGATCAGGGTGCTTTTGCCTGACCCTGAGGGACCCATCACCACCAGTACCTCGCCCGTGTCCACCGTCATTGACACGGAATCGAGGGCCCGTTGACCGGCGGCGAAGCTCTTGGTGATGGATCGCGCCGTGATGGCTGCAGGCATAGCGAGTGTTGTTGCGACAGGGATGACTGGTCAGAGGAGTGGGCCGTCAGGTCACCCCACCCATGGGCGGGCCGCTGCGCTCAATCCGGCGGGCCAGCAGAGCCATGGCAGTACAGAACAACCAGTACACACCAGCCAGCCAGACATAGACCTCGAGGTGTCGACCGATGAACGCGGGGTTGGCCAGGAGGCTGCGTCCGATGCCCAGCACTTCGACAAGCCCGAGGAGGGCCATGAGGCTGGTGTTCTGGAGCAAGCCAATCGCCTGGTTGGTGAGGGCCGGCACGGCAATCCTGAGCGCCTGGGGAAGCACGATCAGCCTGAGGGTCTGGAGGCGGCTGAGGCCAATGGCCGCCGCTGCTTCAAGCTGCGTGGGCGGAATGGCCTGCAGCCCGCCGCGGACATCCTCAGCCACGTAGGCGGCGGCAAACAGTCCGAAGGCCACCACCGCCCTCAGAACACGGTTGATCTCCAGCTGCATCGGCAGGAACAGAGGAATGAGCAGCTGGCCAAAGAACAACACGGCGATCAGGGGGATCGCCCGCATGACATCGATGTAAAGACGGCTGCTGTGTCGAATCACCGGATAGGAACTGCTCCGTCCGAGAGCCAGCAGGATTCCCAGGGGAAGGGCCAGCATCAGGCTGCAGACGGTGAGCAGAAGCGTGAGACTGAGGCCTCCCCAGTCGCGGGTGGGGATCGGCTCAAGTCCGATGCCTCCGCCAAGGAGCCCCAAGCCCAGAGGGATCATGCTGATCCAGCCCCAGGGCAGACCGATCTGAAGCCAACGCGGCGCTCCCCGCAGCGGCACGAGCAGAGTGATCGCAGTGAGCGAGGCCAGCAGACCAAGCCAGAGCTGGGGTCGCCAGCGTTCCTCGCCTGGGTAGCTGCCACTGATGAACAACGG
>JBGKDM010000068.1:0-32515 GCA_042954165.1 Synechococcus sp. | reverse complement strand
ACCACCGATCCCTCCGTTCAACCCCTCCGCGAGCTGGCGTACCTGCCCTCAGGAGAGATGGACCCCCACGGTGTTGCGGCTGACCGTCCCCGTGCCGGCCAGCGTCCGGATCAGGTGCTGGCCTCGATGCCCAAGTCGACGGCGGATGAGGGAGAATCCTTGTCAGGTGCCGCCAGCAAGACGGAGGAGAACGCCTGATGACCATTGCTGCGTCCACCCAGCTCATCTGTTTCCTGGTGCTCGCTGCCGTTGTCGCCATCGGCGGTCTCGGCGTTGTTCTGCTCAGCAACATCGTTTACTCCGCCTTCCTGCTGGGTGGAGTCTTCATGGCCGTCGCCGGTCTGTATCTGCTGCTCAACGCCAGCTTCGTGGCTGCAGCCCAGGTGCTGGTCTACGTCGGCGCCGTGAATGTGCTCATCCTGTTCGCGATCATGCTCGTGAACAAGCGGGAGGATCTGGCTCCGATCAAGGGACTGCAGCTCCGCCGTTTGATCTCCGGTGGCGTCTGTGCGGGGCTCTTTGCCCTGCTCGTGCGGGTGGCTTTGACCACGCCCTGGGCCACCCCTGGCCCTGAAGCGGTCGGTGAGGGGTCCACCATCCGGATCGGCGAGCATCTGTTCACCGATTACCTGCTTCCCTTCGAGTTGGCATCTGTTCTTCTTCTGATGGCAATGATCGGTGCGATCGTTCTGGCCCGCCGTGATGTCCAGTCCACAGATCTCGGTACCGGTCAGGCGGCTGATCAGGGCCTGATCGAGAAATCGCGCACGCCTCTCCTGGCGGATCAGCAGAGTTCCTGATCCAGTTCTTCCCCCTTCAAGACGATCCCGCCCCCATGTCTGAGCTGCTGAACGGAACAGTTCCCCTCGAAGCCTTTCTGCTCCTCGCTGCGGTCCTGTTCTGCACGGGTGTCTGGGGCCTGATTAACAGCCGCAATGCCGTCAGGGTGCTGATGAGCATTGAGCTGATGCTCAATGCCGTGAACATCAATCTCATGGCCTTCTCCTCCTACGTGGATGGTGACCTGATCCGCGGTCAGGTGTTCGCCGTGTTCGTGATCACGGTGGCGGCTGCAGAAGCGGCCGTGGGATTGGCGATTTTGCTGTCGCTTTACCGCAACCGCGTCACAGTGGATATGGAACGCTTCAACCTGCTGCGCTGGTGATGTCCGGCGCCTCTGCTCCATGCGCCTCGACAGGGTCTGGTTGATCTACAGGGCTGAGAGTCCGATTGCCCTCCGAGAGGCCCGTCGTTGTGCCAGCGAACTCAGTGCCCGGGGCACCGAGGTTGTTCTTGCCATGAGTGGTCAGGCGGCTGATCCCTACCCCGGCCTTCTTGCCTCAGAGCCGGAGCTGCCGGATCTGGCTGTGGTGCTGGGTGGTGACGGAACGGTCCTCGGCGCTGCCCGCCATCTGGCTGTTCATGACGTTCCGATCCTGTGCTTCAACGTCGGTGGTCACCTTGGTTTCCTCACCCACGAAGCCTCCAGGCTGTGCGGGCCTGATCTCTGGCAGCGTCTGACGGATGATCAGTTCGCCGTGGAGCGTCGGATGATGCTGCAGGCCACCGTGCACCATGGCCGCGACCTGCGGTGTGCCCTGGAGCTGGGGCAGCGCCTCGCGTCGCCTCAGGACGATGGCCTGGAATGTCACTGGGCCCTCAATGACCTGTACCTGCGCCCGCATCAGGACGATCTCGCCCCCACCTGCACGCTGGAACTGGAGATTGACGGTGAAGTGGTGGATCAGGTTCGCGGCGATGGCCTGATCCTTGCAACACCAACCGGTTCCACGGGTTACGCGATGGCGGCTGGAGGTCCGATCCTGCATCCAGGCATTGATGCGATCATCGTCAGCCCCATCTGTCCGATGAGCCTTTCCAGCCGACCGGTTGTGGTGCCCCCCCGGGCCCGTCTCATGATCTGGCCCCTCGGTGAGGGACGGCAGCAGATCAAGCTCTGGAAGGACGGCGTGGCGGGTGCCGTGCTGGAGCCGGGTGAATGCTGCGTGGTGCAGCGAGCCCCGCATCCGGCGGTGATGCTGCAGCTGGACCAGCGCCCCTCCTACTACCGCACACTGGCCCAGAAGCTTCACTGGGCAGGCAGTCTTGTGGCGTCTTCCCCTTCCCCCAACTGAGCGATGCCATGGCCCTCGAGATTGAACGTCGCTTCCTCGTGTGCTCCGATCAGTGGCGGCAGGTGGCCGGTGCTCCTCAGCCTCTCCGCCAGGGCTATCTGGCTTCGTCGGAGCAAGGCGTCACCGTGCGGATGCGGATCCGTGCCGATGAGCAGGCCTGGCTGACGCTGAAAGCTCCCGCCGCCGGCTTTGCCCGGCATGAGTTCGAGTACCCGCTCCCTCTGGATGACGCCGAGGAGCTCTGGCATCTCGCGCCGCACCGACTCACCAAGGTCCGCTTTGGGCTGACGCTCCCCGGGGGGGACTGGATCGTCGATTGTTTTGAGGGGGATAATGCGCCTCTTGTGCTGGCTGAGGTGGAGCTGCCTGCGGCGGATGCGCCCCTCATGATTCCGGAGTGGTGTGGCAAGGAGCTCACCGGTGATCAGCGCTGGAGCAACGCAGCCCTGGCACTCCAGCCTCTGGCGTCGTGGCCGGAGGACTTGAAACTCTCTTTCGATTTGCTTTAGATTCTCCGCATCGGCGGCGGGTATCCGTTGCATGCGCTGGTAGTTCCAGCGGGAGGGCAGGGCCATGTATGGCCTTTACGACAGCGACGGCATCCTCCGCTACATGGGCGGTGACCTTGAAGCCTGCGAGGCCTACGCAGCCCTGTTTGACCTGCCCCTCGCCAGCTGCTCCCTGCTGCCGATGCCCCGACCTGCGGCGCCGATCGTCAAGAAGCGCTTGTCTCGTCGTCAGGCAGCGCGCAGCAGTTGAAGCCGTCGCGACAGATCTTTCCGTGGTCCATCGCCCAGTTGAGGAGGGCGACCCTGTTTTTTGACCCGGTTTTCGTGAACACGTTGCTTACATGATTGTCGACCGTTCGCTTGCTGATGGTGAGCCGTTCGGCGATTTCCTGGTTGGTGAGGCCTTCGGCCACCAGTCCAATGATCTCAAGTTCGCGTCCTGAGAGGGAAACACTCATTGAGCCTGGAGCGCCACCGATGCTCATCGTTGTCAACTCCTGACAGGCAATCATCTTAAGCCTGTTCTCAGGCTTTCATCCCCATCCTCCATAGTGGCTCTGGGACAGAGATACCGGATGGAGACCACGGCGCTGCAGCGCTCGCTTGCAGCGGGAGAATCAACCATCACGGCGGAGGTGATGCCGCCACGCGGGGCTGATGTCAGTCACACGCTGGCCATGGCCGAAGCGCTGCGCGGCCGTGTCCATGCCATCAACGTCACGGATGGCAGCAGGGCTGTGATGCGCATGAGCAGCCTGGCTGTCTGCAGCCTGCTTCGCGCGGCAGGGTTTGAACCTGTGCTGCAGATGGCCTGCCGTGACCGCAACCGCATCAGTCTTCAGGCCGATCTGCTGGGTGCCCATGCTCTGGGCATCCGCAACCTGCTTTGTCTCACCGGCGATCCAGTGCGGGCGGGTGATCAACCCCTCGCGCGTCCGGTCAACGAATTGGAGTCGGTGCGCCTGTTGCGTCAGGTCAGCGCGTTCAACCGGGGTGAGGACCCTGTGAAGGGAGTGCTGCCCGATGGCCCCACGGCCCTGTTCCCCGGCGCTGCAGCAGATCCCCACAGTCCCAGCCGGAGCGGCCTGATCAGGCGTCTTGAGCGCAAACGCGATGCGGGAGCCCGCTTTCTCCAGACCCAGATGGTGATGGAGGCGACGGTGCTTGAGCAGTTCTGTGCCGGGGTGGCGGCTCCCCTGGAGCTTCCCGTTCTCGCCGGCGTGTTTCTGCTTAAGTCAGCGAAAAATGCCCGGTTCATCAACCGCATGGTTCCCGGTGCCTGTATCCCGGATGCCTTGATCGCACGGCTAGAAACTGCTGTCGATCCCGCCGCAGAAGGCATCGCGATTGCTGCTGAACAGGTGCGCCGCTATCTGGGTATCGCCCAGGGGGTTCACCTGATGGCCGTTCGGGCTGAAGAGCGGATCCCCCTCATCCTTGATCAGGCCGGACTCAGCCCGCTGGTGTTGCACTGATCTCAGTGCCCAGCAGTTCGGCCATCGCTTTCTGCTGCGGTGAGGGTTCGATCAGGTCGGCGCGTCGTGCATCGGTGATCAACCAGTCGAGGGCAGCTTCCTGCAGATCGAAGTGGTCGCCGTTGCGGCCGACGCAATACCGGCCAAACACCAGCTTCTCCACCAGCTGGACACCGGGACCAATTCTCGAATAATCAAAAATGATCGAGTTGTCGATCACGGCTCCCTCACAGATGGAGCAGCTGGGCCCAATCATCGTTGGGCCGATCAGGGTGGCGCCGTCTTCGATCTTGGTCATGCCTCCGACGTAGATGGGACCCTCGACATTGATCTTGTCCCAGTTCGCTGCCACATTCAGTCCTGTGTAGACCCCGGGCCGCACCTCCTTGCCGGGGATCCCGACCTGTCGCACCTCTCCGAGCAGAACGCTGCGGATCGCCTGCCAGTAGTCAGGCACCTTGCCGATGTCGACCCATTCGAAGTCCATCGGCAGGGCGTAGAAGGGAGCACCCAGGCTCACCAGTTTCGGGAAAAGATCCGAGCCGATGTCGAAGGCCTGTCCCGAGGGGATGTGCTTGAAGATCTCTGGCTCGAAGATGTAAATGCCCGTGTTGATCGTGTCACTCAGCGCTTCGTCGACACTTGGCTTTTCCTGGAAGGCATTGATGCGTCCAGCCTCATCGGTCACCACAACGCCGTAGCTGCTGACCTGATCCCGCGGCACCTTCTTGGTCACGATGCTGGCGATCGCACCCTTCTCACGGTGACGTCTGACGGCTTCGGTGAGGTCCAGATCAATCAGCGCGTCTCCGCAGAGCACCACAAAGGTGTCATCGAAAAAGGTCTGAAAATCCTGGATTTTCTTCAGTCCACCCGCCGATCCGAGTGCATCCCCGATCAGCTCTCCATCTTCGATTCGCCCTTCAAAGCTGTAGGCGATCTCGACGCCGAAACGCTGTCCGTCGCGGAAATAGTTTTCGATCTCCTCCGCGAGATGCGACACATTCACCATCACTTCGGTGAATCCGTGCTCCTTAAGCAGTTCAAGCAGAAATTCCATCACTGGCTTCTGCAGGATGGGAATCATGGGCTTGGGGATCACGTGGGTGATCGGCTGGACCCGCGTCCCTTTCCCGGCCGCCAGGATCATCGCCTTCATGGACGTATCTGGCCTCAGATCGGATAGGTCAACATAGAGGGCCCTTCAAGCGGCCAGCGTTTGGCTGGCCGGGGCGACAGGTGGCACGTCCAGCTGGGTGAGCGGCATCTGCGCCATGCTGCCTGGGGCAAGCAGGCGCTTCAGTTGCAGAGGGCCATGGAGGTCACCGTCCTGCTCCAGTTCGACCTGCCCCTGGGACGAGAGGAACAGCAGGGCCCAGAAGACGCCGACGCGGTCCGTGTCGAGATCGGCGGGAGCCACTTCACGCCAGCGCGCCACGAGGCATTCAAAATCGGTCCAGTGCAGCACGTCTTCCCATCCCTGGAGGAACACACCGAGTGCGGCTGTGGTCTCTGGCAGCTTCTCCCGGTGAGCCAGAGCTGAAACCTGGGCAATGGCTTCGCGATTGCTGAAGCGCTTCCGCTTCTGACGTCTGCGTGCCTCCAGCTCATCGGTTTCGAGCTGTTCGGCGATGGATTCGAGCTGCTCGATCAGTTCACCCAGGGTGACGGGCCGGCGCAACGGAGGGGGTGCCACAGGCCGACGTTCCAGGTGACGTTCCGGGCGGTGCGGCAGGTTGAAGGCTGGATCCAGCCAGCCCTGATCGCCGAGTTCGGCTTCAAACCCCTCTTCCACCAAGGGCTGGGGAGGGAAGGTCTGGATTTCGAGCATCTCAGCTTTCAGTCCCACCAGGACGGATGCGGCAAGGAACGCTTCACTGCTGTCGGCGAGATCACGCTCGTAGCTCCCCCCTCGGCCTTGCAGGGCAGCCTGCACCTGCCTGGGAACGTCGATCCTCTGCCGAAGCTGATCGAGAAATCCATCGATCACCGCAATGACATCCACATCCCAGGGATCGAGATCCCCCCGTTGTGCAGCGTCCTGAAGAAGACGAATGGCGAGACGTGCTCCGGCGTCAGCTCGCTGGGTTCGGCTGATCTCAGACACCGGATTCGCCAGTCTTTGCGCAAGGTATCGGTCAGGCCGACCTGGCGCCAGTTCAGGAAGCGCTCACGTCGAGATGCTCCACATCGGCGGCTTGATCGTCTGCGGACGTGGCCTTGGCTGAAGGGAGAAGCCCCAGCTGGGTCTCAACGGTGGATCGGTAACGGTTGAGGTCGGTTTCCAGTTCCTGAATGCGGACCTGCTGCGCCTGAGCCTCTTCGTCCCGACTGACTGATTCCACGGTATTGAGCATGCCGCTCCAGGCGGCAAAGAACCATGCGGCGATGGCCCCGACTCCCGCGGACACGAGCAGGAGGGCTGCCAGTGGCAGGGTGTAGTCCAGTCCGGGAAGAAACCGCACCGTGGTTGCCGTGGTGTTCTCGAGGGTGAAGAACACCATGGCCAGGCCGAAGCCGAAGATCAGTCCGAAATTGATCTGGCGCATGACAGCAGTGATGTGCGTCTGAAACGTACGGGGGGCGTCCCTCGCCGTGGGTGGAGACGCGGGAACGGATGAACTTCGTTACGCGTCAGGCCCCTGGCATGGAGGGGGCCTGGATCAGCGCGGGGGTGAGGGGCGCGCTGCGGATGAGGGGGGCTGTGGGTTGCGTGATGCGTTCCATCGCCACGACATCCCTGGTGACCAGTGCCTCGATCGAGCTGCGATAGCTGTCCGTCATCAGACGCGGGTAGAGACCGATGCCGATGATCGGCACCAGCAGGCAGCCGATCACATAGACCTCACGGGGTTCGGCATCCACCAGGTTGGTGTGATCCACCAGTTCGGCTTTTTCCTTGCCGAAGAAAATTTCCCGGAGCATCGACAGCAGATAGATGGGCGTCAGCACCACCCCAATCGCGGCGAGGCCATCAATCACGATCCTGAAGGTCAAGGTGTAAGCCTCGTCGGTTGCGAAGCCGGCAAACACCATGAGTTCGCTCACAAAACCGCTCATGCCCGGCAGTGCCAGAGACGCCAGTGCGCAGACAGTCCAGAGCGCGAACATGATGCGCATCTTCTGGCCCACGCCACCCATCTCATCGAGCTGCAGGGTGTGGGTGCGGTCATAGGTGGCCCCCACGAGGAAGAAGAGGCTGGCTCCGATCAGGCCATGGCTAATCATCTGAAGCATCGCCCCGCTCGTGCCGAGATCGCTGAAGCTGCCGATGCCGATGAGCACAAAACCCATATGGCTGATCGAGCTGTAGGCGATTTTGCGTTTGAGATTCCTCTGCGCGAACGAGGTGAGGGCGGCATAGATGATGTTGACCACACCCAGCACCACCAGCAGGGGTGCGAACTGGGCATGAGCTTCGGGAAGGAGCTCAGCGTTGAATCGCATCAGCGCATAGCCCCCCATCTTCAGCAGGATTCCTGCCAGGAGCATGTGCACGGGGGCCGTGGCTTCTCCATGGGCGTCAGGAAGCCAGGTGTGAAGCGGCACGATCGGTAGTTTGACGCCGAATGCGATCAGGAGTCCTGCGTAGCAGAGCAACTGGAACCCTGTTCCGAACCCTTTCTGGGCCAGCACGCTGTATTCGAAATTCGGAGTCCCCCCGCCGAAGAAGCCCATGGCAAGGGCCGCCAGCAGGATGAACAACGAACTGCCGGCTGTGTAGAGGATGAACTTGGTCGCGGCGTATTGACGCTTTTTCCCACCCCAGATCGCCAGCAGGAGATAGACGGGTAGCAGCTCCAGTTCCCACGCGAGAAAGAAGAGGAGCATGTCCTGCACGGCGAACACCGCGATCTGCCCCCCGTCCATGGCCAGGATCAGGAAGAAGAAGAGTTTCGGCTTGAAGGTGACGGGCCATGCGGCCAGCACGGCGAGCGCCGTGATGAAGCTGGTGAGGAGGATCAGGGGCATCGACAGGCCATCTGCACCGAGGGCCCAGGTGAGCCCCAGGTCAGGAAGCCAGCTCACCCGCTCGGAGAGTTGCAGGCCACTGACGGCGGGGTCGTAGCCGTCGAGATAGGCACCGACCGTGATCAGAAAGGTGATCAGGGCGACACCAAGTGCATACCAACGGACTTGTTTGCCTTCTCCCTGATCGGGCACCAGGGGCACCAGCAAAGCGCCGACAATCGGCACAAGGATCGACAGGCTCAGCCAGGGAACTCCGGTTGAGGTGGCGTCCGGTTGCAGTCCGATCAATTGAGGGTCGAACGGCGGACTGACGGCAAACTCCAGCACAGACAAGCCTTTTCAGGTCTTGCCGGAGTGTAGAAACGCCTGGCTGTTTGCAACACCCTGATTGGCGTTGGGACACAGAGCGTCAGACAATGCCGCTGTACGCCCCCGTTCGGCGGCAGCTTGAAGAGCCGTCAGAGCTGCGTTGATTCAGCCGATCGGGCTCCCCAGAACACCGAACAGAACCACCATGGCGATCACACCGCCGAAAACGATGAGCGCGTAGAACTGCGCCCTGCCGGTCTCCAGGTATTTGAGACCTTCGCCACTGCCCAGGGTGAGAAGTCCGGTGAGGTTGACCACGCCGTCAACAACTTTGGCATCCACTTCCAGCACCTCCCTGGCCAGCTTCCGACTGCCACGGACAAACAGTTTTTCGTTCGCTACATCCAGGTACCACTTGTTCGCCAGGAAGGCGTTGACGGCTGGGAAGCGAGCTGCCACCAGCTGCCCCAGATCGATTGTGCGAAGGGCGTAGGCAAGCACAGCGACCGTGATGCCGGTCAGGGAGATCGCCACAGACGCTCCAGCCAGCGGTAAGAACTCGCCCCAGCTGAAGTGCTCTGCCATTTCAGCTGCTTCTTCGGGGTTGAGCAGGCCTGCGAAGCGGCTGTTCCAGGGAGTTCCCAGCAGGCCGATCAGCACCGACGGCACGGCGAGAATGGCCAGGGGAAGGGTCATCGGCCACGGAGATTCATGCACGCTGCTGGCGTGATGGCCATGCTCGTCCTCCTCTGACAGCCCTGCAGCAGCCAGGAGTTCTGCCTGCAGGGTCTTGTCAGTACCGCGGAAATCACCTTCGAAGGTGAGGAAATAGAGGCGGAACATGTAGAACGCCGTCATGCCGGCGGTGAGGAAGCCAACGACCCAGAGCAGGGGATAGGTGTTGAAGGCCTGACCAAGAATCTCGTCCTTGCTCCAGAAGCCTGCGAGCGGTGGAATGCCGCTGATCGCCACGCAACCGATGAAGAAGGTGATTGCGGTGATCGGCATCTTTTTCCGAAGTCCGCCCATCAGGCGCATGTCCTGGGCCAGCACCGGTTGATGGCCGACCACCTCTTCCATGGCATGGATCACCGAGCCGGAGCCCAGGAAGAGCATGGCCTTGAAGAAGGCATGGGTCACGAGGTGGAACATTCCGGCCACCGGAGCGCCGCAGCCCATGGCCAGCATCATGTAACCCAGTTGGGACACCGTGCTGTAAGCAAGACCTTTCTTGAGGTCCATCTGGGTCAGCGCAATGGATGCGCCGAGGAAACAGGTGATGGTGCCGACCACGGCAATCACCAGTCCCACGCTGGGGAACTGGGCGTAGAGAGGCTCGAGGCGGGCCACCAGGAAGACGCCGGCCGCAACCATGGTTGCGGCATGGATCAGAGCGGAGATCGGAGTGGGACCCTCCATGGCATCAGGTAGCCAGACATGCAGCGGGAACTGCGCTGACTTCGCCATCGGCCCCATGAAGACGAGAAGACAGAGAGCAAGGGCCGCCCAGCCGGGCACTGCGCCACTGCTCACGGCTGATTCCAGCCCGTCGGCGATGCCTTGAAATCCGAAACTTCCAGTGGCCCAGAACAGGCCGAGAATGCCGAGAAGCAGGCCGAAGTCGCCGACACGGTTGACGATGAAGGCCTTCTGGGCCGCATGGGCGGCGCCATCGCGGTCGTACCAGAACCCCACCAGCAGGTAGGAGCACATGCCCACAAGCTCCCAGAACACGTAGATCTCGAGCAGGTTGGGGCTGATCACCAGCCCCAGCATGGAGCTGCTGAACAGGGCGAGGTAGGTGAAGAAGCGCACATAGCTTTTGTCATGCGCCATGTAGCCGTGTGAGTAGATCAGCACCAGCAGAGCGATGGTGGTGACCAGCGCCAGCATTACGGAACCGAGAGGATCGACCACATAGCCCATGGGCAGGCTGAAGCTGCCAGCACTGGCCCAGACGAACAGGTGCTCCACCGGTGGCGCCCCACCGAGCTGCTCGAACAGGATTGCGTAACTGATCGCAGCCGCGGCACCCACACAGCTCAACAGCAGCACCGCCACCGGTTTGCGCAGGCGATTGATCGTGCGGTTGAAGCTGATCAGTCCCAGGCCTGTGAGCAGAGCCCCAAGCAGGGGAAGCACAGGGATCAACCAGGCGTAATCAGCGGCCGAGTGCATCCACTTGAAGCAGTCTTGAGGAGAGTGTAGGCAGCTCAGCCCAGCAGGCCTTCAAGGCGCGAGTGCAGAAAGGCGGTGGTTCCGATCGGGATGTACCGGTGCGCCCACCAGAACACCGCCACAGCAATCAGGATTCCAAGCTGGGCAGGCCGGGCGAACTCGCGCCAGCTCAGGGACTGCCTCCCATCCAGGACCGCCAGGAATGGAATCACGGATGTCTGGTCCCGCAGGCTGTTGAACGCCTCGCCAAAGCGCCGCTCGAGGCGGCGGTCTCCATGCCAGACGGCGAAGAGGTGATGGCCGATCAGGCCGATGCAGGTCACCAGCATGAAGCTGCTGCCGATCCAGAGCGCATGGCTGATGCACCACAGAATCTGGCCGACAGCCTGGGGGTGACGGCTGATGCGGATGATGCCTGTGGCGTACATGCGCACCTGGGGTTTGAGCACCGCAGGGATCTCCAGCAGGTTGTAGGTGGCTGGATAGAGAAACAGAAAGCTGATCGCTGTGAGCGCCCAGATCAGCGGCACCAGCCCTGGCAAGCCCTGCAGATTCCAGAGCCTGACTCCGTCGTAGCGGTGGGCCAGGAAGTAGCCGATCACAACGACTGCCGAGGGGATGCTGACTGCTGCGAAGACCAGGCGCCAGGCCCGGGCGCCGATGCGTTCCTCGGCGGCGGTGCGAAGGGCGGCGCCGCCGCTGTGGATGACGGCGAACGCGCCGAGAAGGCCGAACATCACCAGGCTGGTGTGATGGATGCTGCCATTCAGGGCTTCGACCACGGAGCGTTGTGTTGCGGACTGCGTTGATTCTGAAAGCTGGACTGCCGTTCCTGATGGAGCGCTGCACTGCAAGGAGCCATCCCAACTACAGTTTTTGGGTTCTTCCTGCCCGGGTGGGCAGGCCCCTATGGCCGATCTGCCCTTCACCCTGGATCAACTGCGAATCCTGCGCGCGATCGTCAGTGAGGGCAGTTTCAAGAAGGCTGCTGACAGCCTGTTCGTCACGCAACCGGCTGTCAGTCTTCAGATTCAGAACCTGGAAAAGCAGCTGGAGGTGTCGCTCTTCGATCGCGGAGGTCGCAAGGCGCAGTTGACGGAAGCCGGTCACCTTCTGCTCGGCTACTGCGACCGGATCCTCAGCCAGTGCCACGAAGCCTGCCGCGCCCTCGATGATCTCCACAACCTCAAGGGCGGCTCGCTCGTCGTCGGTGCCAGTCAGACGACCGGGACGTATTTGATGCCGCGAATGATCGGCTTGTTCCGTCAGAAATATCCGGATGTCGCGGTCCAGCTGCATGTGCACAGCACAAGGCGAACAGGCTGGAGCGTCGCGAATGGTCAGATCGACCTGGCCATCATCGGTGGTGAGCTGCCTCCCGAGCTCAATGAATCGCTGCAGGTCGTGCCCTACGCGAGTGATGAGCTCGCCCTGGTGCTGCCGGTGAAGCATCCCCTGGCCCGGCTGATGGAGTTGAGCAAAGACGATCTCTACAGGCTGGGTTTTGTCTGTCTCGACGCGCAATCCACCACGCGGAAAATGGTGGACCAGTTGCTGGCTCGGTCCGGTCTGGATGTCCAGCGTCTGCGCATTGAGATGGAACTCAATTCGCTGGAGGCCATCAAAAACGCTGTCCAGGCTGGTCTGGGTGCGGCGTTCCTACCGGTCGTCTCGATCGAACGCGAGCTGAATGCGGGCACCTTGCACAAGCCGGCTGTCGTTGATCTGCAGGTTCGCCGTCAGCTGAAGTTGATCAGTCATCCCGCCCGCTACTGCTCACGCGCCTCGGATGCCTTCAGACGTGATGTTCTTCCCCTGTTCGCCAGCCCGGACAGCCCCCTCCGTCAGGCTCGCGGCCAAGTGCCCCAGAGTCAGCCTGGAGAGGGGGATGCCAGCGACCAGGAGAGCCGGGGCCGAGCCGCTTCAGTTCAGGCCTGAGCGGCTCAGAACTGATCAGCTTCCGGGGTGATGCCCACGGAATCATCCGCCACGCCCTTGGTGATGAATTTGTTCTCCCTGCTGTCGGTCTGATAAACGCAGCGAACAATGGGCTTGTCCCGGATTGAACCGATGTAGGCGAAGGTGTTCATCCGCTGTTTGCATTCCCGTTCCTGGGCTGGTGTGACGGCACCTTCCTTGCGCAACACAGCCCAGTTCTCCCGGCGAATCACGCAGCCCGCCTGAAGCAGCGGCTGGGTCACGAAGCTGCTGACCGGGTTCATGGTCGTGTACATCTCGACATCCATGACGTAGGCGCTCGCTCCCCACTGCCGACAGAACTCCGGATCGGGCACCGCCATGTCGAGTTGCTGGCTGCTGGCGATGTTGCCCTGATCCCCCTGGGTGGTGCTGGTCACGGCACTGCCGATGCCGATGCCCACCACCAGGACTCCCGCCAGCACAGCTGCAGTGGCGGTGTTGAATTTCATGCCTTCCCCCGGGGGGCCTCCGGGTGGCTGCATGGCCCCTCTCGGACGTCCTCCGGATCGTGGACGTCCGTAAGCGGAGGGATCCTCTCGAGACCGGTCGTAGCGGGGGCGGTCGTAGGGAGAGCGACTCACAGCAGTTCGGGTGAGCGAGGCAGGCCCATGGAGTAATTGAGCACCCTGCAATCGGGGTTGTAGCTCAGGTCTCCAGCCTGAAGCAGCTGGCGGATGGTGCCCTCGAGTTCAGTGCCGATCCGGCGGAGGTTGTAATCGCTCAGCTCCTGGCCCGCGCAGCTCTCGACCAGGTCCCTGAAGCGCTGTTGCACCTGGGTGACGCAGCCATCACTCCAGATGAACTCGTTGTCAGGGTCGAGATCAAGCGTCAGCTGGTCTGCATCCGGCACAAGGTTGTCGTTTTCAACCCTGGCGGTGAAGAGCCTCACGTGACGCGTGGTGCATTTGAGCAGGGTCTCAGCCATGGCAGTGACGAATCCCGGTCTGGACCAGGGCGGGGAGATCATTCGACTTTAGGAAGCGGCAGGGGAGGGGCAGCTTTTAAGGTGTGTTGCAATTTCCGAACATCACCATGCGCATCGCCATTGCAGGAGCAGGTCTTGCCGGACTGTCCTGCGCGAAGTACCTGGCTGATGCCGGTCACACGCCGGTGGTGCTCGAATCGCGTGATGTCCTGGGCGGCAAGGTCGCCGCCTGGAAGGATGACGACGGCGACTGGTACGAGACCGGTCTCCACATCTTCTTCGGCGCCTACCCGAACATGCTCCAGCTCTTCAAGGAGCTGGACATCGAAGACCGGCTGCAGTGGAAGAGCCATTCGATGATCTTCAACCAGCCTGAGGAGCCTGGCACCTACAGCCGCTTTGATTTCCCCGATCTGCCGGCTCCTGTGAACGGTGTCGCAGCGATCCTCGGTAACAACGACATGCTCACCTGGCCGGAAAAGATCAGTTTCGGCCTGGGACTCGTGCCGGCCATGCTGCGCGGCCAGGGCTATGTCGAGGAGTGCGACAAGTATTCCTGGACGGAGTGGCTGCGGATCCACAACATCCCAGAGCGGGTGAACGATGAAGTCTTCATTGCCATGAGCAAGGCCTTGAACTTCATCGATCCCGATGAAATCTCCGCCACCGTTGTGCTCACGGCGCTGAACCGCTTCCTTCAGGAGAAAAACGGTTCACAGATGGCCTTCCTCGATGGGGCGCCGCCCGAGCGTCTCTGCCAGCCGATCGTGGACCACATCGAGGCACGCGGTGGTGAGGTGCATCTCAACAGTCCTCTTCGGGAGATCAAGCTGAATCCCGACGGCAGTGTGGCCTCATTTCTGATCGGTGGTGTGAAGGGCCAGGACGCCCGGGAGATCCACGCTGATGCCTATGTCAGCGCCCTTCCCGTCGATCCCTTCAAGCTGCTGTTGCCGGAGCCCTGGAAGCAGATGGAGGTCTTCCGCAAGCTCGACGGTCTGCGGGGTGTGCCGGTGATCAACCTGCATCTCTGGTTCGACCGCAAGCTCACGGATATCGATCACCTTCTGTTCAGCCGCTCCCCCCTCCTGAGCGTGTATGCCGACATGAGCATCACCTGCAGGGAGTACGAGGATCCAGACAAATCCATGCTGGAGCTGGTGTTCGCCCCTGCCAAGGACTGGATCGGCCGACCCGACGAAGAGATCATCGAGGCCACGATGGGTGAGCTCAAGAAGCTGTTTCCGATGCACTTCGGTGGTGATGATCCAGCCACACTGAGGAAGTACAAGGTGGTCAAGACACCTTTGTCCGTCTACAAGACCACCCCGGGTTGTCAGGAGCTGCGTCCTGACCAGACCACACCGATCCGCAACTTCTTCCTCGCCGGGGACTACACGATGCAGCGCTACCTCGCCTCGATGGAGGGCGCTGTGCTCAGTGGCAAGCTCTGCGCTGGTGCTGTGGACCGCAAGAGCGATCAGCTGGCATCATCGTCGACTGTCAACGCGCCGGTGTCGGCCTGAGTCATGCCCCTCGCCGCTCCGGATCTTGATGCCGCCTACGAAAGCTGTCGGCAGGAGACCGCGACGTGGGCCAAGACCTTTTACCTCGGAACCCTGCTGCTTCCCCCTGAGAAGCGCCGTGCGATCTGGGCGATCTACGTCTGGTGCCGTCGCACTGATGAGCTGATGGACAGCGAGGAAGCGCAGGCCAAGCCTGTCGCCGAGCTCGCTGAGCGGCTTGATCGCTGGGAAGCCAAGACACGACGTCTGTTTGAGGGCAAGGTCAGCACGGATCTTGATGCCGTGATGGTGGACACGCTCCAGCGTTTTCCGCAGTCGATTCAGCCCTACCTCGACATGATCGAGGGTCAGCGCATGGACCTCACCTGGACGCGCTACCCCACCTTCGAGGATCTGCGCCTCTACTGCTATCGCGTGGCCGGAACCGTCGGCTTGATGACCGAGGGTGTCATGGGCATTGACCAGGCCTACACCACGGCGCCCTGGAGTGACATTCCGCATACCTCTGATGCAGCTGTTGCCCTTGGGATTGCCAACCAGCTCACCAACATCCTGCGGGATGTGGGAGAAGACCGGGGTCGGGGCCGCATTTACCTTCCCCAGGAAGACCTTGTCCGCTTCGGTTACAGCGAGGACGATCTGATGGCGGGGCGCATGAATGACGCCTGGAGGGCCTTGATGGCCTTTCAGCTGGAGCGTGCCCGCGACTGGTTCTCCCGCTCCGAAGCCGGTGTGCGATGGCTGTCGGCGGATGCCCGTTGGCCCGTCTGGACGTCTCTGAGGCTGTACAGGGGCATCCTGGACGCGATTGAAGCGCTGGACTACGACGTTTTCCAGCACAGGGCCTACGTCGGCCGCCTGGGCAAGATGCTTGAGCTGCCCCGTTCCTACGTGATTGCCCAGACGCGTTGACAACAAAAAACCCGGGTTTCCCCGGGTGATCTGCGTTTGTCTGGAATGAACCGCTCAGACAGCTGTGGTCTGGTTGGCCAGAAGATCCTTGAGCTTCGAAAGTTCTCCTGCCCAGCGGGGATCAGGTGCTGCCTCGCCCTTGGCGTCGCTGTGAACCACTTTGTTCACGGCTTTACGGGCTGAACCGGGTGCATGGGAGGCTCCGGGGCCACGACGGCCGCCGCCTGCGTTGCTGTCACGGCGCTCAGAGCGCTCAATGCGCAGAGCGTTACCGCCGAAGTCCTTGCCGTTCAGCTGCTCAATGACAGCGTCAGCAACCTTCTCGTCGTTGACGTTGGCGAAGCCGAAACCACGGCAGGCGCCAGTCTCCCGATCGAGAACGGCCTTGAAGCGGATTCCTTCCCCGATGCTCGCCAGTTGAGCCTCAAGCTCTTTGGACTCAAAATTCTGCGGCAGATTGCCGACGTAAAGGCGAACGCTCATGGAAGGAGGGGGAGGAACGAAGATCCGGTCAGTCCGATCGATGTCGACACTGCAAGGGCAGTTAATCACAGCGCGGTTGCCCTCCCTGTGCCCATCCGCGTCCTGATGGTCAGTCCCGGGGCTGCGCATGGAGCCATTGTCGGGCCTGCATGAGGGCTGTTTCCGGCGTTGCCAGCCGGCCGAACGCCCGTTCCAGTGCCAGGTGCTTCAGAACCTGGCCCAGCCGAGGTCCTGATGGGAGTCCCAGTTCCCGCTGCAGGGTTGTGCCATCGATCGCCGGCTGGGGATGAAAGAGGGGATCGGTCGGATCACGCCAGCGCATCAGCCATTGGTCCTGGAGCTCCGGAGCCAGCTGCACGACCAGGGCTGGCAGGTCGTCCCCCAGCTCCGTGTGGAGACGCAGCCTCTCGGATTCAGAGAGCGTGCTGAAGCCATGGCCGTCATCGCGCTCCTGCCATCGACGCAGGATCAGGCAGCGGCGGATCTGCCGGCGGCTGCAGCGAAGATCCTTGAGGCCTTGATCGCTCACCAGCCTGGTCAGTCTCAGCAAGGGCAGGGCCTCCTCCCGTTCTGCCGCGGTGAGTCGCTCCGCTGAAACGGACCGGTCTGAACCGGCATCGGGTCCCCAGGGTTGAAGCAATTCGGTGGTCTGAAGCTGGTGCAGTGCCTGATCGGCGCCCCTAGCGCGAACCAGCTTCATGATCTCGGTCTGGATCCGTTCCGGTGCTGCGTTCGGCAGCAAGGCGCGGTGTTGTCCGAGCAGAGACAGGGTGTCTGTTGCGATCGCAAACCGCAGTTCTGCTGCGATCCTGATGCCGCGCAGCAGTCGCAGCGGGTCTGCAATCAGGTTCTCTTCCGCAATCGCTGTGACCCATCCATTCCTGAGGTCCTCCAGCCCACCTGTCGGATCGACCAGGGTCGGCCGGGCGCCAAGGGCGAGGCCGATGGCGTTGATGCGGTAGTCCCTGCGCCAGAGGTCTGCCTCCAGGGTCGTTCCGGCCCGACGCGCGAGATCGATCGTCCACCCATTGACGACCAGACGCGCCATGTCGCGGCTTTCATCCAGCACAACCACGGCACCGCCGTGGCGCCTGGCCAGTTGCCGGGTGAGTCCAAGGGCGTCCTCCGGAACCACCAGATCAAGATCGGGGCTGCCGTTGATGCGTCCAAGCAGGCCATCACGAACCGCGCCGCCCACGAGGGCACTCCCCTCGGGAAAGCTCTCACTCGGTACGGGCCAATCCCGTAGGGCCAGCACGTCGAGAAGCCCACCCACCAGATCCTCGGGCGTCGCCTCCAGAATGGGACCCTCAGCGGATTGAGGAGGCATGTGCATCTGCGTTGACTGCCGCTGGGTGGACCGTTGTCAGGCCTATCACGCGGTGGAGCGTCAGCATGGTGCGGTT
Source organism: Synechococcus sp. (assembly GCA_042954165.1). Classification (GTDB taxonomy): domain Bacteria; phylum Cyanobacteriota; class Cyanobacteriia; order PCC-6307; family Cyanobiaceae; genus Synechococcus_C. The sequence goes on along the minus strand of JBGKDM010000068.1, from coordinate 14,705 downwards.
CATCTCACCGAGGAGCCTGACCTGGTGCCTGAGCAGCCCAGAATCCACATCAGCGTTCTCGACCTGCCCGATGGCCAGGTCGGTGTTGAGTGGGATGTCCGCAGTTGCGACAGTTTCGTCGCCGACGCCGGCCGTTGGAGTCGCCTCCGGCCGGGTGCGGAGGTGCCCCGATGAGCGGCTGGATCCTGGCGTTGCACAGCTCCACGCCGGTGCTCGGTGCGGCCGTGCTCCATCTGGATGATCCCGTCGGCTCGCGTCGGGTCCTGGTCCGGCCGGCCGGCCGGGAGCTCACCAACAGTCTTCCGGTTGCCGTCCAGGAGCTGCTGCCTGCCAGCCATTGGAATGAGCTGGTCCGGCTTGGCGTCGCCATTGGCCCGGGTGGCTTCACCGGCACCCGTCTCACCGTGGTGATGGCCCGCACCCTGGCCCAGCAGCTCGGCTGTCCCCTGGATCCCGTCAGCAGTTTTGCGCTGATGGCGACGCGTCTTCACGCGGCTGGAAGCCTGATCGATTCGGTTGCCCCCTTCTGGATCGTCCAGGACTTGCCGCGAAGGGGCCAGGTGGCCGGCCTCTATCAATGCCAGGGTGATGGGTCGGTGACGGAGCTGGAACGTCCCCATCTGCTCAAGGACGGGCAGACAGCGGTGCCTGCTCTGCCAATGGTGGATGACGTGGAGGCTGACGTTTCCCGTCTGCTGGATCTGTCGCTGCAGGCTCATCGGCGGGGTGACCCAGGCCCCTGGGAGGCGGTGCTGCCGATCTACCCCACCTCGCCGGTGGGCCAGGTGTAGTTGTGAGGCTTCAGCGTTGGTTCGTGCTCGGCGTCCTGGGCGCTCTCGTCTTGCCCGTCGCCGCTCGGATCCGTCCCTATCTCGCGGTGATGGTCCATGCCCACCCCCCTGACAGGATTCTTGTGCTGGGTGGTGATGTGGATCGCGAACGGGCCGGTCTGCTTCTGGCCCGGCAGCTGAAGATGCCTCTGGTGGTCAGCGGCGGCAGCAACCCCGAATACGCCCGTTGGCTCGTCCAGCGTGAAGGACTGCCGGCAGGGCAGGTGCAGCTGGATTACCGCGCCACGGACACCCTCGGCAATTTCACGTCGCTCGTGGATGATCTGCATCGCCAGGGCGTGCGCCATGTGCTGCTGGTCACCAGCGAGGACCATCTGCCGCGGGCACTCACCGTTGGAACCCTGGTCGCAGGCAGTCGTGGCATCCGCCTCACCGGCGTGCCCGTGGCGTGTGGAACTCCTTGCGCCCCAGAAAATGCCGGCAAGCACTGGGGCGATGGCCTTCGTGCCTTCGCCTGGGTGCTCACCGGTCAAGATCTCAAGCCGTGGGCGAAGACTCAGCTGGAGCGGCTGCTGAGGAGACCCTGATCGAGAAGGGCGTTGATCCGTCGCTGCAGTTCTTGCGTGGTGGCTTCCAGATCGGGTTTGCGTCGACTGGCGGGCGCCGGAACGGGCTCCCCAACCCTGATCTGGATTGGAACGAGCCGCAACAGGCCCTTCCCCGGACCCATGGCCCTGTGGCTGTTGATGATCGCGACCGGCACGAGCGGCGCTCCGCTCCGTGCGGCCAGCAGCGCGGCGCCCGGCAGCGGTTGATTCACACGACCGTCGCTCTGGCGGGTGCCATCCAGGAAGACCCCGGTCGCCCAACCCTCCTGCAACCGCGCGGTGGCGGTTCGGATCGCCTCCCGGTCACTGGCCCCTCGCTTCACCGGGTAAGCCGCCAGAGCCCGGATCAGAGGCCCGAGCAAGGGCACGGCGAACAGTTCGGCCTTGGCCATGAAGGCGACGGGGCGGCCCAGTGCATGGCCGAGAAGGGGTGGGTCGAGATGGGAGCCATGGTTGGCCACCACCACCAGCGGTCCGTGCATGGGCACGTTGCTGAGACCGGAAACCCGTCCGCGGAACAGGATGCGGAAGAGGGGGAACACCAGCAGGGTGCTCACCAGCCGGTAGGTCAGGCTGGGCCGGGGTGTGGGGCGGGCTGCGTCAGGCACGAGTCAGAGTCCGAGATCCGCAGCGCTCGCCAGCTGGCTGGTGACAACGCCTTTCATGGCGCGTTTCGCTAGGCCGCTCAGCACATTTCCAGGACCGATCTCCACGAGTGTGTCGACATCGCTTGCCGTCATGGCGTCCATCGTTTCGCGCCAGCGCACGCCCGTTGTCATCTGATCCCGCAGTCGCTGTTTGATCACACGGGCCTCACAGCTCGGGCTCGGATCCGTGTTGCTCAGCACCGGGACCCGGGCATCCTCGAAGGGCAAGGCATCGATGTGCTCCGCGAAGGCCGCGGCGGCATCGGCCATGAACGGCGAGTGAAAGGCCCCCGAGACCGGAAGCGGGATCGCACGTTTGCAGGTCAGTTCTGCGCTGACGGCCGCCACGGCCTCGGGCGTTCCCGACAGAACCACCTGAGCGGCACTGTTGTCGTTGGCGATCACCACTCCGTCATGGCCTGCCACCAGCGCATCGAGCTGATCGCGGTCGAAACCGATCACCGCAGTCATGGCACCGCCTCCGGCAGCGGCCATGAGTGTGGATCGTTTCAGCATGAGGGCAAGGCCGGTCTCGGCATCAAACACGCCTGCTGCGTACAGCGCCACGAGTTCTCCGAGGCTGTGCCCTGCCACAACCGCCGGCTCCCGTCCCTGGCGGCGGAGTTCGTCGACGAGCAGGGACTCGACAACAAACAGGGCCGGCTGGGTGTTGCGGGTGTCATTGAGATCGTCTGGACCTTCCCCTTGGCTGCCTTCGCCACGGCAGATCGCCAGAAGATCACGTCCCATCAGCCGTGAGGCCAGGGCAAAGCGCTCTTCCGCACCCTCCAGGCTCAGAACGGGGTCGGCCATGCCGACTTTCTGAGACCCTTGACCGGGGAACACCCAGGCGATCGCCATCGAAACGCTGCAGTTGTGGGGGGAGCCTACGAGGGGCCCTGCCAGCGCAGGAGTGCCGCGCCCCAGCTGAGTCCAGCGCCGAAGCCGCTGCTGGCAATGTGGTGCCCCGCGCGGATCCTGCCGTCGCGCACCGCCTCATCCAGCATCAGAGGGATGGTTGCTGCGGAGGTGTTCCCGTACTCGGCAAGGTTGCTCAGAACCTGGTCGTGGGGAATGGCGAACCGGTCAGCCACAGCATCGAGAATGCGTTGATTGGCTTGATGCAGGAGCAACCAGTCGAGCTGTTCGGGCTGGGTGTCCGTGTCCTTCAGGAGCGCTTTGAGAATGGCCGGCACTTCCCTGACGGCGAATTTGTAGACCTCCTGGCCGATCATCTGAATCGGCTCATATCGGCCGTTCTGGTGACTGCTGTCGCCGATCAGCGGGCTGCGGCTGCTGGTCTGCGGAACATTCAGGCAGTCGCCGCGGCTGCCGTCGGTTCGCATCTGGAAACCCAGCAAGCCGTTTTCATCCTGAGGGCATGCTTCGAGCGCCAGAGCACCAGCGGCGTCGCCGAACAGGATGCAGCTGCGTCGGTCATCCCAGTCGACCCAGCTGCTCAGCTGGTCCGCTCCGATCACCAGCACCCGTCGCATGGACCCTGTGCGCAGAAACTGCGACGCCGTGATCAGGGCAAACAGAAATCCACTGCAGGCCGCTGTGAGGTCGAAGGCCACGGCCCGCTTCGCCCCCAGCAGGGCCTGCACCTTGGGCGCGGAGCCGAACAGATCGTCGGGTGTGGAGGTGGCGAGCAGGATCAGGTCCACGCTGTCGGCGTCCCAGCCAGCCATGGTCAGAGCCTCTCTGGCTGCATCCGCGGCGAGTGTGGAGAGGGTCTGTCCCGGTCCGGCGATGCGCCGGTTGCGGATGCCTGTGCGGGTGCGGATCCAATCGTCGTTCGTTTCGACACGCTCACCCAGCTGGTCATTGCTGATGCGCTGGGATCCACGGGCACTGCCGCAGGCTTTCAGGGCCACGCCGCCCGAGGATCCGATGAGTGATGCGGAACCGGCCAAGGGCAGTGGCTGAAGGTGGCGTCAGTCAATCACAGCCGAGGCTGGACTGGTGAGGGATTCATGCTTTCGCCTGAGGGGAGCCATTCCCCAACGCGGCGAGATCCTCCATCACGCCATGACTGGCAGCGGAGTGGGCCAGCCTCAGGGCACTGAGCACGGACAGGGCCCGGCTGCTCCCGTGGCCGATTACGCAGATGCCGTTGACGCCGAGCAGGAGTGCACCGCCGTGCTCGGCATGGTCGAGGCGCTTCTTGATGCGTTTGAGGTTGCTCATCAGGAAGGCTGAGCCCACCTTGCCGCGACGACCGCGGGGCAGTTCAACCTTCAGCACCCCAAGCAGCACGCTGCCCACCGATTCCAGGAATTTGAGCAGAACGTTGCCGGTGAAGCCATCGCAGACCACCACGTCGAAATTCCCTGAGAGCACATCCCGGCCTTCGCAGTTGCCGGCGAAATGCAGACGGGATTCCTCCTTCAGCAGCGCATGGGTCTTGAGCACCAGGTCGTTGCCCTTGCATTCCTCTTCGCCGATGTTGAGAAGGCCCACCCGCGGTTGACTCACCTGGAGCACGTCGCGGCTGTAGATGTTGCCAAGCAGTGCGAACTGGTGCAGATAAGACGGTTTGCAATCCATGTTCGCGCCCACATCGAGAACGAGAACGGGCTGACCGGGGTCCTTGGTGGGGAACAGTGCTCCGATCGCAGGCCGCTCGATTCCCCGGAGGCGGCCCAGCCGGAAGATTGCCGATGCCATCACCGCGCCCGAATTCCCAGCGGAGTAGACGGCCAGGGCATCGCCTTTCTTGACCAGGTCCATCGCCACATTGATGCTGGCATCGCGCTTGCGCCGCACCACCGTGGCCTCTTCGTGCATCTCGACGGAGGGACCACTCGACACCAGCGCCAGGCGACCGGACTGAACGGCCTCATCCAGGGCTTCGCTCAGCCCCATGCTCTCCGCAGCTGCGAGCACACGATCGGTTTCGCCGACAAAGCGAACCTTCAGCGGCAACCGCTCGATGGCATCCAGGCAGCCTTCCAGGATCGGTCCGGGTGCGTGGTCACCCCCCATGCCGTCGACGGCCACCCAGAGGCGGTCCGCATCATCGATGGAGGTCTCATCGTCAGGCCCCCCACCCTGAAGGCGCCGCAACGGATCGAAAACCAGGGGCTGGAGCATCGTGCCTGCTCCGGAGACGACGGTCCCGGCGACGGTCCCCGCACTGGAGACAACCGTGCCGGCAACGGATCCAGCCGCGTTGGCCGATGAGGTGGCGGTGCCGACGAGGCTGGTCACCGCTGCATTGCGCCGGTACCAGATCACAAGGCGCCTGACGGCCTTGGAGCGGCGCGGTTTGCTCCGGGGCGACGACTGGGTCACAGAGGGCATCTCGCCGGTTTCAGGATCCTTCGGAGGCAACGGAATCAACGATGCGCTGGAACAAATAGCCGGTGCCGCGAGCCGTGAGAATCAGCTCGGGGTTTGCCGGATCGTCTTCCAGTTTGGAGCGAAGCCGGGAGATATGAACATCCACCACGCGGGTGTCCACATGGCGTTCAGGTGTGTATCCCCACACTTCCTTCAGGATTTCCCCCCGGCTGAAGGGTTCGCCTGACCTGCTCACCAGCAGCTCGAGCAGGCTGAATTCCATGCCCGTCAGGCGGATGCGCTCGTCGGCACGGAACACCTGGCGTTTGTTGGTGTCGATGCGCAGGTCTGAGACCTGGATCAGACCGGAATTGGGAATGCCGGCTACCTGCTCCTTCTCCACCCGCCGAAGCACACAGCGGATGCGGGCCTCAAGCTCCTTCGGGCTGAAGGGTTTAACGACGTAGTCGTCCGCGCCCAGCTCAAGGCCTGTGATGCGGTCCGCCACATCGCCGAGGGCCGTCAGCATCACGATCGGCACATCGGATTCCTTGCGGAGCTCCTGGCAGACGCCGTAGCCGTCAAGCTTCGGCATCATCACGTCGAGCACGACCAGATCAGGCTCGGTATTTCGGAAGCACTCCAGCGCCTCATTGCCGTCACAGGCCGTGATCACGTTGTACCCGATCATGGAAAGACGGGTTTCCAGGATCCGGCGGATGCTGGCCTCGTCGTCAACAACGAGGATGGTTTCCTTGCCAGGACTGGCGACTGTCATCGGGGCCAGGTCTTACGCCAACTCGTAACACCTAAGAACCCGACGGTCTCAGATATTCATCAGAGGCCAGTTTTCTTCATAGTTCGACTTCTTCCTGCGTCTTTCCTCCGTACCTGTCCGTGGCCCGATCTGTCTCCATGTACGTGTGCCAGAGCTGTGGGGCGCAGACCCGACAGTTCTTTGGTCGTTGCAGCAGCTGCGGCAGCTGGAACACCCTGGTGGAGCAGTCCCAGCCCAAGCCGGATGGTCGCCGGCGTCGGACCGGAGCCGATCCACAAGCAGCCCCCGTGGCCCGGCGTTCCACCGCCATGGCTGACCTGGGCGATCAGCCGACCCGGCGCATGGGCAGTGGATATGACGAGTTTGATCGCGTTCTCGGTGGTGGATTGGTGCCGGGGTCTCTGGTGCTTGTCGGTGGTGACCCCGGGATCGGGAAAAGCACCCTGCTACTCCAGAGCGCGACCGCCATGGGGGCTGATCTCTCGGTGCTCTACGTCAGTGCCGAGGAATCCGCGCAGCAGGTGAAGCTGCGATGGCAGCGGTTGCAGGGGCAGCATGCCGATCTGCAGCTGCTCGCAGAAACGGATCTTGAGTTGGTTCTCGAGGAGCTGGAGGCGTTGAAGCCCGATGTGGCGATCATCGACAGCATCCAGGCCCTGCACGATGCCAGCCTCACCAGTGCACCCGGATCGGTGGCCCAGGTGCGCGAGTGTGCGGCCGCACTCCAGCGTCTGGCCAAGCGCCAGAACACCGCTCTGCTGTTGGTGGGGCATGTCACCAAGGAAGGGGTCCTGGCCGGGCCCAAGGTGCTGGAGCATCTGGTGGATGCCGTTCTCACCTTTGAGGGGGATCGCTTTGCCAGCCATCGTCTGTTGAGGGCCGTGAAGAACCGCTTCGGCGCCACCCATGAGCTCGGTGTCTTCGAGATGCGTGGTCAGGGTCTGGCAGAGGTGGGCAACCCCAGCGAGTTGTTTCTCAGCGGGGAGCAGGCCAGCGGTGTCGCCACGATCGTGGCCTGTGAAGGTACCCGCCCTCTGGTGGTGGATCTGCAGGCCCTGGTCAGCACCACCAGTTATGCCAGCCCTCGGCGCACGGCCACCGGCATTGCCGTCAACCGTCTGCATCAGATCCTCGCCGTGCTCGAGAAGCACATGGGACTGCCGCTGTCGCGTTATGACTGCTATCTGGCTGTTGCCGGCGGCCTGGATGTTGAGGAACCCGCGGCCGACCTCGGCGTTGCGGCAGCGGTGGTGGCCAGCTTCCGGGACCTCACGCTTCCTGCGGGCACCGTGCTGCTGGGTGAGCTGGGGCTTGGGGGCCAGTTGCGATCGGTCCCCCAGCTCGAACTGCGCTTACAGGAAGCCTCCCGACTCGGTTTCCGCAGGGCTGTGGTGCCCCAGGGAAGCGGCGTTGCCGCCACGGCTGCGTCTCTCGGCCTTGAGCTCCTCGAGGCTTCGCGCATCACCGAAGCCCTGGTGCTGGCGCTCGGGGATGACGTCGGGAGCCAGGGTGAAGCGGCCTAAAGAGTGAGAGGGAATCAGAACGATCAGAAATAAACGTCGACGTTGCTGCGACCCGTGGACTTCAGCCAGTTCTCGATGTCGAGGTAGCCGCCTGGGTTGAGTCGGACCGCCTGGGTCCAGGCCTCAGCGGCCCGATCGAACCAGCGGTCCGCTTCATCCCGGCGTCCCTCCTCCTCGGCTGTGCGCCCGCGTTTCTCGAAGATCAACCCCATGTTCTTCAGGCAGGACGGCTGTTTCGGGTTCTCTTCCAGCGCCTTCTGATAGGTCTCAACGGCGCGGTCCTCCTCGCCGTTGCTCATATAGATGATCGCCATGTTCTTCAGGGTTTCCCCACGGTCGATCGGGTTCTCCTCGAGCTTCAGGCTTTCCTCGTAGTTTTCCAGGGCTTCGGCGTAGTCGCCGTCGTTCTGGGCTGAAAGGCCGTCCCTGTAATAGACGTAGGCCTCCTTGGCACGGGCGTTGATCGGAAGCAGTTTCACGATGAGGTCCGCCATCACCGTGAAGCTTTTGTCGATGAAGTTGTCGTTGCGGTTGCTGCGGGGCACGGCGGGCCTGCTGGAATGCACCCATCCTGAGGCACGTAGCCCTGACTAGCGTGCAGTTGTCTTAAACCCCGCTGTGAGTCGCTCCCCCGCTGTCGCTCCCCACACCACCGTTCTTCTGGATGTGGAGGGGATGAAATGCGGCGGCTGTGTCCGGGCCGTTGAACGGACCCTGCTGGAACAGCAGGGTGTTCAGGAGGCCAGTGTCAATCTCGTGACACGCAGCGCCTGGCTCAGCCTTGATGGCGATGGTGATGCCCTGCAGGGCGTTCTGAAAGCCCTTGATGATCGAGGCTTTCCTGCGAGCCCACGCACCCAGTCGCCGCTGGCCACCACCCCCGAAGCCGCCGAGCAACGCTGGGGTTGGTGGCGTCAGTGGCGTCAGCTGATGGTGGCCTTGGTGCTGCTCCTGCTGTCTGTGTTCGGTCACCTGGCCGAAGGGGGCCATCTCAGTCTTCCCATCGTCGGAGGATTGCTCTTCCACGCGTCCCTGGCCACCGTCGCGTTGCTTGGCCCAGGCCGACCGATTCTCGTCAGCGGATGGAAGGCGGTTCTCGCCGGGGCACCGAGCATGGACACGCTCGTGGGGCTCGGTGTCACCAGCGCCTACCTCGCCAGCCTGGTGGCCTTGTTCTGGCCGCAGGTGGGGTGGCCCTGTTTCTTCAACGAGCCGGTGATGCTGCTGGGCTTCGTGCTCCTCGGACGCTTTCTCGAGGAGCGTGCCCGGGTGCGAACGGGCCGGGCGCTGCAGCAGCTCGCCGCCCTCCAGCCGGATCAGGCCCGTCTGGTGATGGCAGATGGCACCGTGCGCGACGTTGCGGTTTCAGCGGTGCGGCCCGGGGAACGGATCCAGCTGCTGGCGGGCGATCGGATCCCGGTCGACGGCGTGGTGGTGGAGGGGCGCTCGGCGGTTGACGTCTCCAGCCTCACCGGTGAACCCCTGCCTCTCGAAGCGGAACCGGGCACTGAGCTCAGCTCAGGCAGCCTCAATCTCGAAGCGACCCTGCTGCTGGATGTCCGGACCGTGGGAGCGGACACAGCCCTCGCCCGCATCATCGCCATGGTCGAGCAGGCGCAGGCCCGAAAAGCTCCGATTCAGGGCCTCGCCGACCGGGTTGCCGGGGTTTTCTGCTACGGCGTCATCAGCCTCGCTGCCTGCACCTTTCTGTTCTGGTGGCAGGTGGGCCCCAAGCTCTGGCCCCAGGTGCTTGCAGCTCCGATGGAGGCCGCGCATCAGCACGCCGCCCATGGCCATGGTCTCCACGGACCCCTCGGAGCTGGGGCCGAGACCCCGCTGGGCCTTGCACTGCAGCTGGCGATCGCCGTGCTCGTGATCGCCTGCCCTTGCGCCCTGGGACTCGCCACGCCGACCGTGATCACGGTGTCGTCAGGCCTGGCGGCCCGTCAGGGCTGGTTGTTCCGGGGCGGGGATGTGATTGAGCTTGCGGCGTCTCTCAGCCGCGTGGTGTTCGATAAAACCGGCACCCTCACCCTCGGGCGTCCCCTGGTGTCGGACGTGATGGCCAGTCAGGATCCCGCCCGCACCCTGCTGCTGGCCGCGAGTGTGGAACACACCAGTCGCCATCCACTCGCCCATGCCCTGCTACAGGAGGCCCAGCGCCGTCATCTCTCCCTGATTCCGGCCCTGGACACCCGCACCATTCCGGGGGCCGGCATCTCCGGTGAGCTGGAGGGTGTGGATGGCGTCGTGCGGGTGGGCTCGCCTGAGTGGCTCCGGCGTGAGGGGGTGGTCTTGTCAGACACGTTCCAGCAGGCACTGGATCAGGCGACGGCAAAGGGTCAGTCCCTTGTGGCAGTCGCCCAGGGAGACCAGCCCTTAGGACTGATCGGCGTCGACGATCGCCTGCGTCCTGACGCGGCCCTCGCCCTTCGGCGGTTGCGCGGGCAGGGGCTCGCGCTCGCCATGCTCAGCGGAGATCGCCAGTCCTCGGTGCAACGCCTCGGCGAGGTGCTGGGCTTCGCGCCCGATCAGCTTGCCTGGCAGCTTCTGCCGGAGCAGAAGCTTGAACAACTCGAGGCGTATCGACGCACCGGCAGCGTGGCCATGGTTGGTGATGGCATCAACGACGCACCTGCACTGGCCGCGGCTGATCTCGGCATCGCGGTGGGTACCGGCACCCAGATCGCCCAGGACACCGCGGATCTTGTGCTGCTCGGGGACCGCCTTGAAGCGGTGCCGGAGGCGCTTCAGCTGGCGCAGCGCACCATGGCCAAAATCCGCCAGAACCTTGTCTGGGCCTTCGGCTACAACCTCTTGGCTCTCCCCCTCGCCGCGGGTGTACTGCTCCCTGGATTCGGGCTGTTGCTGTCGCCGCCGCTGGCGGCTCTGCTCATGGCGCTCAGTTCAATCACCGTTGTGCTCAATGCCCTGAGCCTTCGGTTGCCATGACGAGTCCAACCATGCGTGGACGCTTTCTCGTTCTGGACGGAATTGATGGCTGTGGCAAGACAACACAGCTTCGCCATCTGACGGACTGGCTCCCCGAGAGTGGCCTGATGCCTGCAGGAGCCCGGCTCATTCAGACGCGGGAACCCGGCGGTACACCCCTCGGTCTTGCCCTGCGGCAGCTTCTGCTCACGCCCCCAGACGGCTCGGCCCCCGTTCCCACCGCTGAGTTGCTCCTCTACGCGGCTGATCGTGCCCAGCACGTCGAGCGGGTGATTCGTCCTGCTCTTGAGCGTGGTGACTGGGTGATCAGCGATCGTTTTGCAGGATCGACACTGGCGTATCAGGGCTATGGGCGAGGCCTCGACCGGGATCTCATTCTTCAGCTGGAGACGATTGCAACCGGAGGACTGCAGCCTGACGTGACCCTCTGGCTCAGCCTTCCCCTTGAGGACAGTCTCCTGCGCCGGATGGATCAGGTGAATGATCGGATCGAGGCTGCCGGCTCGGCGTTTCTGCAACGGGTCTGCGACGGATTCGCGTCCCTTGCGGCACGTCGCAACTGGAGCAGGATTGATGCCTCACGGGCTCCGGCGCTGGTGACGGCAGCGATCCAGGAGCGCTTGAAGCTGGCCCTGATGGACCCGTGCTGATGGAGCTCTGCTGATGGACCCCCTGTTCGCCGGTCTGGTGGCTCAGGATCAGGCTGTTGCGCTTCTTCAGGCTGCGCTGGAACGCCAGCGGGTGGCCCCCGCGTATCTCTTCACCGGACCTGACGGCGTCGGACGACGCATGGCCGCGTTGCGCTTTCTTGAGGGTCTGCTCGGTGAAGGGCAGGCCGACCTGCGGGAACGTCGCCGCCTGGAGGCCCGCAATCACCCCGATCTTCTCTGGGTCGAACCCACCTACTCCCACCAGGGCAAGCTGATCGTCCGCTCTGCCGCTGAAGAGGCTGGTGTGAGCAAGCGCACGCCACCCCAGGTTCGCCTTGAGCAGATCCGTGATGTCAGCCGCTTTCTGGCGCGACAGCCACTGGAGTCGCCCCGAGGCATGGTGGTGATTGAGGATCCTGAGGCCATGGCCGAGTCAGCGGCCAATGCGCTGCTCAAAACGCTTGAGGAGCCTGGCCATGGACTGCTGATTCTGCTGTCCGCTGCCCCTGACCGTCTGTTGTCCACGATCCGCTCGCGTTGCCAGCAGATCAGCTTCCGTCGCCTCGATCCTGCCGAGATGCAGGAGGTCTTCGCCCACCTCGATGGGGAGCAGCGTGCCAAGGCGGCATCCGCCATGGCGCTGCCGGAACTTCTGGCACTGGCGGGTGGATCACCGGGTGCCTTGCTCCATCACGCCGAGCAGTGGGATGCGGTGCCGGGGGGATTGCGCGACAACCTTGCCTCCCTGCCCACCAACCCGGCGGATGCTCTTGCCCTGGCACGCGATCTCACCGAGGCCCTCAGCGGTGAACAGCAGCTCTGGTTGATTTCCTGGTGGCAGCACCACCTCTGGTATCACCAGGGCAACACCAGAGGACTGAAGCGTCTGGAGACGCTTCGCCGCCATCTTCTCTCGTTTGTTCAGCCACGACTGGCCTGGGAAGTGACGCTGCTGGATCTTTTGAACTGAGAGCGAGACGAGGCTCGAACGATTGCGTCGGTCAGGCGCTGGCCCGCTTGGTCTGCGCGTCCTTCTGTTCCCGGTCCTGACGTGCCTGGGCAAGCACATCCTGAAGGTCGTCGAGCTGGGCCCCTGTCGGCAGTTCAAGGCAGTAGCCGGCGCCGTAGACGGTTTTGATGAAGCGCGGTTTGCGGGGGTCAGGTTCGAGTTTGGTCCGCAGGTGGCGCACGTGCACCCGGATGGTCTCGATGTCATCGTCGGGCTCGTAGCCCCAGACCTCCTTGAGGATCAGCGACGGGGCAACCGTCTGACCATGGCGCTGCAGCAGGCAGTGGAGGAGCTCGAACTCAAGGTGCGTCAGACGCACAGGGGTGTCGAACCAGATCGCCTCAAAGCGCTCGGGGACCAGGGTCAGGGGCCCGTAGCTGAGGATCTCGTTGTGGTTGCTGCTGCCGACTGGAGCACGATCACTCCTGCGGAGCAATGCCTTGACCCTCACCTGCAGCTCTTCGAGGTCGAAGGGTTTGGTGAGGTAGTCGTCGGCACCGGAGTTGAACCCACTCACCTTGTCCTTCGTGCCTCCGAGGGCCGTCAGCATCAGGATGGGAATCCCTGCAGTGCGCTCATCCCGCCGCAGGCGCTGACACAGCGTCAGCCCGTCCACCTTGGGAAGCATCAGATCAAGGAGGATCAGATCCGGGGTGTACTGCAACGCCAGAGCCTGGCCCTTGATGCCGTCATCGGCCCGTTGCACATCGAATCCGTTGTGCTCGAGGTGTCCGCCCACGAGCTCTCGCATGTCGCTGTCGTCTTCGATCAGGAGAATGCAGGGCTTCATCGAGTCGCAGGCGCGGTTGGCAGAGAAAACGAGGTGGGAAGGATGGTGCTGTACTCGTCGTACGGATTCTCACAAGATTTGTAGGTCCTCCGACGTGGACCCGCATGGGCACACCCATGGTCACCAGTTGGGCAGAGGCCTTGGTACAGCAGTGATTTGCTTCTCCTGACGACCCTTCATCGTCGCGGTCTTTTCAGAATGTCTTCGGAATCGACCGGCGTTTTGTAACGGAATACGCAGAAATCCTGGAGCATCCGTCTCCGGTCAGCCACAAAAAAACCACAGCCGAAGCTGTGGTTTCTGCTTAAAAACTCCCCGGGCGGGATTCGAACCTGCGACCAATCGATTAACAGTCGACCGCTCTACCGCTGAGCTACCGAGGAATGGGACCCGAAGAACTTACCCCTCAGCCCCGCCGCCCTGCAAGGGGCTGAAGCTTTTTGCGCAGGGTCTGGCCGTTGCGCCACGGCCCGATGCGTCCCTGTTCCATCCGGGCGGCACCATCGGCGTGGTCGAGTTCGTCCAATCGGTGGGTCACCCAGAGTGCTGTCAGCGGCGCATGGGAGCGGTGACAGAGCTGCTGGACGGCGCTCAGAACAGCCTGCTGACTGGCGGGGTCCAGCAGGGCGGTGGGTTCATCCAGAAGAAGCAGGTCGGCTTCGCTTGCCAGGGCGCCGGCAATGGCAAGGCGCTGCTTCTGGCCGCCGCTCAGGGTGTGGATCGGACGGGTTGACATGCCCGCCAGGCCCACCTGTTCCAACAGCTGCTCGATGCGTTGCCAGCGTTCCGTGTCCGTGCTGAAACGCTTCGGGAGATTGAGGAGAAGTTCGCTGCCGCAGCTGGGAAGCAGCAGCTGATGGTCGGGATTCTGAAAGACGAGGGCGGGTCGGAGTCCGCACGCGATGGTGCCGCTGTGCGGTTCCAGAAGTCCGCCGATCATGCGGAACAGCGTGCTTTTGCCGCTTCCGTTGCTTCCCACCAGCATCCACAGCCCCGGCCCCGGAATCGAAAAACTGCAGTGATCCAGGGCTGCTGATCCGTTGGGCCAGCGAAAGCTGACCCGGTCAAAGCGGAGCTCCGGATGGTGTCGATCAGGCATCAAAGGCGAAGCCTGGGCGCTTGCTGCCGCCGGTGGCAGCGGTTTTCTCATACAGCTGAACAGCCAGCACCTCGCTGCTGAGCACGCTGACGCGTTTGCCCTCGACCTTGTCGCAGCTGAGTTCGAGGAGTCGTGGCTGACCCTGTTCCATGCACTGACGCACCTGTTGATAAAGCGCATCGGCTTCGGATTGCTCCTTGCGCTGAACGGACACCGGCATCGGGCTCATCTTGATGGCCAGTTCAACGACGTACACGATTCCAATCTGCGAATCGGCGCATTCTCACAAATGGGTTCCTGCGACGGGGTGCCGATCAGCACAGCGCGCAGCACTGGGTATTTCCACTCATCCAGGGTTGCGGTTTCCGCATTGTTCCCCCAGGAAGGGCTGCGGCCATTAGGCTCTGCTACGTAACGCTTCATGAAGCTCGCCTCATGACGATCGCTGTAGGACGCGCGCCACAGCGGGGATGGTTCGACGTCCTCGATGACTGGCTCAAGCGCGACCGCTTCGTTTTTGTCGGCTGGTCCGGCATCCTTCTGTTCCCAACGGCCTATCTGGCCATCGGTGGC
>JBGKDM010000067.1:0-2969 GCA_042954165.1 Synechococcus sp. | reverse complement strand
TCGTGCTGGCTCGTGTTGTCGCTGGCGCTTTTGTCGGTGTCGGTGTTGTTCTGCTCGCCTCCGTGCTGAGGGATCTTCATGCGTTGTCGATGGCGCAGACCGGAGCGTTGAGACCGGGGCGTGCCTCACCCGGCTTGGGTTGGACGGATGCCAGGCGTTTCTGGTGGAGGTTCAAAAAAGCACTTCTGCGCGGGCGAAACAGGCGCTGATGTCTTCGCCGTTTCCCATGCTCTCCCCTCACGACGTGACAAGGACATAACGACCCGGCTGAGGTTTGGTGCTTTCCCACTCCACTGGCAGGCTCACGGGCGGTGAGTCGTGGTGAGACTCCTTTGTCGATTGGTTGGTCCGACTGTGTGACCACAATCACAGGTGTGATTGCGCAGGGTCATCGAGTCCACGCCTGAATCCGGAGATGGTGGGTGCATCGCAAGGGATCACTCCAATGTCCAGGGCAACCGCCAAGACCACCGCCAAGCCAATGACCGCCTTCTCCCAGACCTGGTGGAATCGCAAATGCGCTGAGGATGCGCAACTGTCCAAGGCCCTCAACTGGACCTTCACCGGAGATGAAGCCTGGCGTTCTCCTCAGCGGCGGTCCGGTGTTGCCGGCAAGCTGGGCCAGCTTTGAACGATCACGATTCCGATCACAGATCTGTGCGCCTGCAACTGATGGCAGGAGACGGCCACATCACCGTGAGGGTGTACTCCCCCTCTCTGCTGAACCGCAACATCCCCTCAGTTGCTGTCCGTTGAAATGCTCTGCCTCGATCGGCGTCGGGGAAGTTGTACTGCGTTCCATCTGATGTGCGCACGTAGGCGTTGCCCTGATATTGCGCGAAGCTGCAGGCCTGCAGGGGCGTGGGGGCAACGGTGTGGTCATGCACCGAGAGGCTGCAGTACGCAACGGTGCTGTCGGCCCGACCGGGCCCTGCCGTCAGCTGCGTCATGCTGACCAAACCGACGATCAACCCCAGTGTTCGCTTCATCTCGCGTGTCGGAAACTGTTGGATTCACCATGACCCAGATCCCACGGTCTGGGTGTGACTCCCTCCACCTTGCGTTGTGACTGTGTGCGCCTGAATGTGACTCGCGAAACGTCACCACCGTGACGCCAAACCGGCATGGGTGATGATCACGATGCGCTGACCCTGCCAACCTGGATGCATGGGATGGAAGACCGAGCGGCCTGATCCTCACCCGGACAAAGCGGGGGAAGGCTGGTTGATCAACATGCAGCAGCAGAAGGTGGTGTGTTTTCGCAACGCCTTGCCGACGGCCCATGCGAAATGGGTTGAGGTCGAAACCCGAACGCTGTCGGGCGTCGGGCAGCCCATCATCCGGCGGATGTTGCGTCAGAACGCCATCGCCGCCTGGACCCAGATGCTCAAGACAGGTTGGATCAGGTCGGAGCCGATCTGGACAACCAAGCGATCAGACAACGGTGTCGGATTGCCCCCTCGCAGCCGACCCCATTGATTCACCTGGGAGTTAATCCTTCTGGGACACAGCTTGCAGCGCGCTGAGCTCCTGGGGTTGATCCATGACAAAACCGATCGTGCCCTTTTGGGTGATCACAAGGATCTCGTTTCGCTCCGGATTGACGACACGGTAGGAACCGCCATCGGCTTTGCTTTTGAGTGTTGCCTGGAGTTGGGCGAGGTATCCATCGCTGTGCTCTTCGGTCAAGCGCCAACCATTGACCGTGAGCTTCTGAATCATGCACATGCTCTTCGTTTGAAGGCTTCCCAAGTTCGACCAGCGCTCACACTTTTGGGAGTGATTGCCATAAAGGGTTTGGGATCACGTCAGCCGCAGCTGACAAGGTGACGAACAATTGTGTGTTCAGAATTGATGAACCAGGTTTTCTCCTGTGAGCCATGCTTGCCTCCTTGCCTCGCTGGAGTGGCCCACCCAGGGGATCAAGCGAAGGACTCTGATATCGGCTTGCCATGTTGCCCGATCAATCGTTTCAGAACAGACCGGCGTACTTCATCACGACAGCACTGCTGTTCTCATCGCTGATCAACGCTCTATGGGACCATCTCGATCGCATTGGGATGCTCGACGTGTGGCAACGCGACGGCCACAAGATTCCGTTTCCAGTCACGCTGGTGATGGGAGTCGGTGTTCTGAGCGTGACGTTCCTGTTCTCTGCGCAACTGGCGCGACTCATTCTTGCCTTGCTCGATCGGTTCAAGGGGTTGTAACGCCCCCAGCTGATGGCCCGGATTCAGGCGTGGCAGGGTTGCCAAACCTTGCGCCAACGTTGCTATAAGGGTGGCTAGGGAGCTCGCGCTTTAGTCGGCAGACAGAAGCCGCGTGGGCTCCAGGGGCGGGTTGATGCCTTGCTGGCTCAGCAGTTTCAGACGCTCCGCCCTCACCTTCCTGAGGGCGATCTGCAACTCAACCTCGGATTCCTCCAGGTGAGCGATGCGCTTTCTGATCTGGGGGGAGAGAGCCAATGGTGAGCCTGATCATGCTGGGAAGGGCCATCGTTCTAAGCGGCAAATGCTCAGGCCTTTGCAGAGTTTGAGAATTGAACACAATCGAAACTGACTGATTGCGTCTGAGGTGCTGACCTGTCGCATCAGCGGGTGTGGTGTTTGTTGATTGTGCAGGCGAGGTGCTGACTGGCGTTTTTCACCTGTGTGAGCAGGATCACAGCATCAGCTGACGCAGGTCATCGGATGGCTGGTTGATTCCGGAGATGGTGTGTGCATCGAGAGGGATCACCCCTCCACCGCTCTGAGTTCGATGCAATCCATCATCAACAGTGCCCCATCTGTCTTCTCTGCGACCAAGCCATCGATCACCGGAATCCGCGATGCTGACTTTGCCCATGAAGTCTCGTCAGGGATTGAGGCGAAAGGTTGGTGGACCGTGGACGGAGCCGATTTCAGATCGCTGGAGTCCTACCCGCAACAGCAACCCCTGTCCCTGATTCAGCAGGGCGGTCAGATCTATGT
>JBGKDM010000066.1:0-2926 GCA_042954165.1 Synechococcus sp. | reverse complement strand
TCCTTGATCCTCTGGATGGCGATCAGCTCATCGGCGAAGATCTTCAGCGATGAGTCGACAACGTCGCTGAAGACGATGGCGCGCAACTGACGGGCCTGCTCCGGCATCAGCGGCTGCCTCCCCGGTCGGCGGCAAGCCCCGGCCTGGCGCCGAACACCCGATAGGGGCGTCCGGCGAGCGGCAGTGACCAACCCTCCACGGCCGCCACGATGCCGCGAAGTTCCGTCATCGCGACGGGCGACGGGATCACACCACTGGCGTAGCCCAGCGACGGCGGCAACTGGGTGACGTTCTGATCCAGTTGGCTCAGGAACGGTTGGTGATCGGCCTTGAGCAGCGACTGGCTGAAGGCAAGGGCACCCATCGGAATCGACCGTGCATCTTCATGCAGCACGCGCAGGCCTGGATCGTGGAGCGGAATCGCACCATCCCAGGCGATCACATCCACCCGGCCGCTGGCCAGCATCTCGCGCAGTTCGGCATAGCTCAGGGCGTACTGCACGGATGCAAACCGCAGTCCATGGAGATTGAACAGGGGCAGATAGAAGCCCGTGAGGGACCCCCGGGGCAGCAGTCCCAGCCGCTTGCCGGCCAGATCCGCCCGATGGCGCAGCGGACTGCCGGCGCGCACCAGGAGCTGGGATCGGGAATTGGTGCGGCGGCCCAGCTGCCGCACCAGGCCATAGCCACCCCCCTGCTCGAGCGCCAGGGCCCCCAGGCCCGGGGGCAGGAAGGCCATGTCCCAGTCGCCGCTGCTCAGGCGCAGTCGCGCCTGCTCCGGGCTGAGGACCGGCTCCAGCTGCACCTCGCAACGGCTGGCGACCGTCAGCAGCTCCCGCAGCTGGAACTGCTCAGGTGCGGTGAGCATCGCGCCCACCGCCGCGGCATCCGCCCCATCGGCACCGACCACACCGACCGACAGACGCCCCCCCTCACGGCAGAGGGCAACGTCCGGGAACGACTGTCCTGCACAGGCGGCGAGGAACAGCAGCGGCAGCAGCGGCAGCCTGCGGTTCATTCTCCCTGGCCGTTCCGGTCCTTGAGCATCTGCATCGAGATCGCCAGACTCTGCTTCATCCGCTCGAAACTGCGGGCCAGCAGGCCGATCTCATCACGGCGGTCACGCTCCTCGAAGTCGACCGTGACCGGCGTCACACTCGCCTCCTCAGCCTTGCGGCTGATGTCGCGCATCGGCTTGAGAATCAGCTGACCGAGTACGGCATTGGTGATCAACCCCACCACCGCAAACGCCGCCACCATCAACAGCGCGGTGGCGATCAGGGAGCGGTCCTTGGCGGCGAACACCGCCTTCTGGGGCACGGTGACGATCTGGGCACCGACAACCTCATTGAGCTGCCAGCCGAAACCGCTGCTGTCGCCATAGGCCAGCAGCTGACTGCGGGGGGCACGGTCGGGCGTGGAGTGGCAGACCAGGCAGCTCTCCTTCGACACCGTGATCGGCTGCGCCACGTAATGCACCACCCCGAGCGGCGTCGCCTTGCTGCCGGACTGGCGCTTGAGCGATGGATCGCTGCGGAAGGCCTCAATGACGCCGGTTTCAAAGGAGTCGGCCTTGTCGCGCAGGTTGGTGGGATTCAGCGCCGCTTCGCGGTAGGAGTACTCGCGGTAGCCGGCATCGTCCTTGAGGAATCCCGCCACCGTCTGGGCGGAATAACTGGGCACCGCTTCCGGCCGGAACAGGCCGGCACCCTCGTTGAGCGGAGCCACCACCGGGCTGACCCGCTTGCTGGTGTAGGCCCGCACCGACAGCATCGCGTCCATGAAGAACGCGGCTCGCTGATCGATCAGCTCCCTGGCCTGCCATCCGAAGAGCAGGTTCAGCAGCAGCACCGCCACCAGGATCGACAGCGTCAGGATCGCCGTGAGCGTGATCGCGAGCTGCTGGCGCAGGGGGCGCCTCCCCGGCTTGGGGAACAAGGCCTTGTGCAGGGGCATGAACCCACCTAAGAGGACTCTTACTCAGAATCTATTAAGGCAGAGCTCACTTGACTCAGCCAGTCAGGCCCTCGATACGCCGGAAGGCCTCCCAGAAGCGCTGCATCTGCGCGGTGGTGCCGACGCTGACCCGCAGCGACCCATCGATCTGGGGCTTGCCCACCATGGAGCGCACGAGGATTCCGGCCGCCCTCAGCTCCGCCTCCACCGCGACCGCAGCGCGGACCGGCCAGATCAGGAGATAGTTGCCGCCCTCCACATGGACACGCACACTAAACCGTGCCATTTGCGTAACAAGCCAGTTACGCGCACGTAACACCTCCGCCACATAGTCGTCGGTGTAGGCCTGATCCTGCAGGGCCGCAAAGGCCGCGGTGACGGCCGCACTGTTGACGTCATAAGGGCCGGTGACGCGGCTGACGCGATCGACCACATCGGCATGGCCGATGGCGAAGCCGATGCGCAACCCGGCCAGGCCGGCGGTCTTGGCGAGGGAACGCAGCACCAGCAGGTTGGGCAGGGCGTTGAAATCGGCGCTGGGGAGAACGCTGTCGCCGGTGAAGGCTTCATAAAGCTCATCCACCACGACAAGGGTGCGGGGCGCGGCGGCCGCCAGGTCGAGAACGCGTTCAGGGGCCAGGCGGGTGCCCGTGGGGTTGTTGGGGTTGCAGAGCATCAGCACGCGGGGCTCCCGCGCCAGGGCGGCACGCACCGCCTCCAGCGGGAAGCGAAAGCCGGGCATGGCATGGGGCACGGCCTCGATCGCCATCCCCTGCATACCGGCGCAGGGTGCGTAGTACCCAAACGTTGGGCTGGTGGTGAGCAAGGTGTCGCCAGCAGCGCCATAGGCCTGCAGAACGGCGTGGATCGCCGCATCGACGCCGTTGAAGACGCCGACATTGGCCCCGGCCAGGGGATGGGCGAGGCCCGCCGGAGCCGCCGCCAGGTTGGCCACCAGGGCCTCCCGCAG
>JBGKDM010000065.1:0-1703 GCA_042954165.1 Synechococcus sp. | reverse complement strand
GTCAGCATCCAGATCAGCCCCAGGCCGTTCAGGAGCACAACCAGGGGTTCGAGTTCCGGGCCCAGCCACTCACCTTCATGCAGGCTCATCAGCCAGTGGACCTGATCGCGCTCAAAGCCCCCCCAATCCCGCGCCAGGCGGTAGGTGACTCCTGTGCTGACGCTCACCAGGAGCGGGAGGATCACAAATGGCGCCATCCAGCGGTGCAGCTTGCGGATCGGCCGGAGCCACGTCATCACCCTCTCAGGACGCTGCCGCCATTGATAGCGTGAATCAAGGATCACTGATCCATCACAGCCGTGCTGAATTCAGCACGGCTGTGATGTCCGCGAGGTCCGCCCAACCTGTTTCGCCGAATGCGATGAATCTGTTCGCTGACCTTCTGGCCGGTTCCAACGCTGGCAAAGCCACAGCCACAGGCCCCCGCATTCAGCAGCGACGCGGTGTCGAGGTCAAATCCTCTCGCGAATTGAAGATCATGGCTGAGGCCAGCAGGATCGTGGCCACGGTGCTGAAGGAGATCATGGGGTCTGTGCAGGCCGGGATGACCACGGGTGATCTCGATGCAATCGCCGAGCGCAGGATTCGGGACATGGGTGCCACCCCGAGCTTCAAGGGCTATCACGGGTTCCCCGCGAGCATCTGCGCCAGCATTAATAACGAGGTGGTGCACGGCATCCCCAGTGCCAAACGGGTGATTCAGAACGGCGACCTGCTCAAGGTCGACACCGGTGCCTATTTCGATGGGTACCACGGTGATAGCTGTGTTTCCATCTGCGTTGGCGACGCCTCGGATGAGGCCCAGACCCTGACCAGGGTGGCGCGCGAATCGCTGATGGCCGGTCTGTCCAAGATCAAGGCCGGAAACACGCTTCTGGATATCGCCGGTGCCGTTGAAGACCATGTTGTCGCCAACGGTTTCAGCGTTGTCGAGGACTACACAGGTCATGGAGTCGGTCGCAATCTCCATGAGGAACCTTCTGTCTTCAACTTCCGTACCGACGAGTTGCCCAACGTGAAGCTGCGTCCCGGCATGACGCTGGCTGTGGAACCCATCCTCAATGCCGGCAGCAAACACTGCCGCACCCTCAAGGACCGCTGGACGGTGGTAACCCGCGATGGAAGTCTGTCCGCCCAGTGGGAACACACCATCGTGGTGACGACGGACGGCTGCGAAATCCTCACGGATCGCGGCGATTGAACGTCCGGTTGTAGATCCAGCGGACCCCTTCGGTGAAAGGCATCAGAAGGTAGGTGATCGGATTGGGCGTCACGATGATCAGGCTGAGGTTCCAGTTCGCCTGGATCAGGATCTGCTTCGCCACCCAGTCCGCCGTCATCACGCCGATCGGATTCAGCTCAGATCTGAAGGGACCCAGGACCAGTTTCCTCAGATGCAACTGAGCTCTTTGCTCCCTCGTCTGGTTGCTCCAGCGCAGGCTCACCAGCTGTCCGATCAGGCGTTTGCTGAGCTCGTAACCCGGGCTCAACGCTGGCTGAATTTCCGCCTCGGAGGTGTTGATCCAGAGTTCTCTGGGCCGGGTTGTGACAGGACTGCTGGTGCTGACGGCCTCGAAGCGGTTGATCAGTGTCCACGTGCTCAGTGCATTGACCGTCAGGGCTCGTGTCAGCGACGCGCTGCTCTGATCCGCGCCCGGATTGACGCCGTGGTTCAGAACAAGAAGGTCGAGGCTGGCGAGCAC
>JBGKDM010000064.1:0-16092 GCA_042954165.1 Synechococcus sp. | reverse complement strand
CCGGTCGACATCGTGCTCAACCCCCTGGGTGTGCCGAGCCGGATGAATGTGGGTCAGGTGTTCGAGCTGTTGATGGGCTGGGCTGCCTCCAACCTCGACTGCCGCGTCAAGGTGGTGCCATTCGACGAGATGTACGGGGCCGAAAAGTCACAGCAGACCGTGGAGGCGTTCCTGAAGGAAGCCGCCAGCCAGCCTGGTAAGGACTGGATCTACAACCCCGAGTCCCCCGGCAAGCTGTTGCTGACCGATGGTCGCACCGGTGAACCCTTTGATCAGCCTGTGGCGGTGGGCTACTCCCACTTCCTGAAGCTGGTGCACCTGGTGGATGACAAGATCCACGCCCGCTCCACCGGTCCTTATTCCCTGGTGACCCAGCAGCCCCTGGGAGGTAAGGCCCAGCAAGGTGGTCAGCGTCTGGGTGAGATGGAAGTGTGGGCTCTTGAGGCCTACGGCGCCGCTTACACCCTGCAGGAACTGCTCACGGTCAAGTCCGATGACATGCAGGGCCGCAACGAGGCCCTGAACGCCATCGTCAAAGGCAAGCCGATCCCCCGTCCGGGAACTCCCGAGTCCTTCAAGGTGTTGATGCGCGAGCTTCAGTCACTGGGGCTGGACATCGCGGTGTTCACCGACGAAGGCAAAGAGGTGGACCTGATGCAGGATGTGAATCCCCGTCGGAGCACGCCCAGCAGGCCCACGTACGAATCACTCGGCGTCGCGGATTACGACGAGGACTGACGGACTCAACGAACGAACCGAATACCCCTCTCTTCCTTCCCTAACCGTCAATGACCAACAGCAACCTCCGCACCGAGAACCACTTCGACTACGTCAAGATCACACTCGCCTCCCCTGATCGGGTGATGGAGTGGGGTCAGCGCACCCTCCCCAACGGCCAGGTGGTGGGTGAAGTCACCAAGCCCGAGACCATCAACTACCGCACGCTCAAGCCCGAGATGGACGGGCTGTTCTGCGAAAAAATCTTTGGTCCTTCCAAGGACTGGGAATGCCATTGCGGTAAGTACAAGCGGGTGCGCCACCGCGGCATCGTCTGCGAGCGCTGTGGTGTGGAGGTCACGGAGAGCCGGGTGCGTCGTCACCGCATGGGCTTCATCAAGCTGGCTGCCCCTGTGTCCCACGTGTGGTACCTGAAGGGCATCCCGAGCTATGTGGCGATCCTCCTCGACATGCCCCTGCGCGATGTCGAGCAGATTGTGTACTTCAACTGTTATGCAGTCCTTGATCCCGGTGATCACAAGGATCTGAAGTACAAGCAGCTTCTCACTGAGGATGAGTGGCTTGAGATTGAGGATGAGATCTACGCCGAAGATTCCGAGATTGAGAACGAGCCCGTTGTCGGAATCGGTGCCGAAGCCCTGAAGCAGCTTCTCGAGGATCTCAACCTTGAAGAAGTGGCGGAACAGCTGCGCGAAGAGATCGCCGGCAGCAAGGGGCAGAAGCGAGCGAAGCTGATCAAGCGACTGCGCGTGATCGACAACTTCATCGCCACCAATGCCCGTCCCGAGTGGATGGTGCTTGATGTCATCCCTGTGATTCCGCCTGACCTGCGCCCGATGGTGCAGCTGGATGGCGGTCGGTTCGCCACGTCCGACCTCAACGACCTCTATCGCCGTGTCATCAACCGGAACAACCGGTTGGCCCGTCTGCAGGAGATCCTGGCTCCTGAAATCATCGTCCGCAACGAGAAGCGGATGCTGCAGGAAGCGGTTGATGCGCTGATCGACAACGGCCGTCGTGGTCGCACCGTGGTGGGTGCCAACAACCGTCCGCTCAAGTCCCTGAGCGACATCATCGAGGGCAAGCAGGGTCGATTCCGTCAGAACCTTCTCGGCAAGCGGGTCGACTACTCCGGTCGTTCGGTGATCGTTGTCGGCCCCAAACTGAAGATGCATCAGTGCGGTCTTCCCAAGGAGATGGCGATCGAGCTGTTCCAGCCGTTCGTGATCCATCGCCTCATCCGCCAGAACATCGTCAACAACATCAAGGCGGCCAAGAAGCTGATCCAGCGAGCTGACGATGAAGTGATGCAGGTGCTGCAGGAAGTGATCGACGGTCATCCGATCCTTCTCAACCGCGCCCCGACCCTTCACCGTCTCGGGATCCAGGCGTTTGAACCCAAGCTCGTGGATGGACGTGCCATCCAGCTGCACCCTCTGGTCTGTCCCGCGTTCAACGCTGACTTCGACGGTGACCAGATGGCTGTTCACGTTCCCCTGGCGATCGAAGCCCAGACGGAAGCCCGCATGCTGATGCTGGCCAGCAACAACATCCTCTCGCCGGCCACGGGTGAACCGATCATCACCCCGTCCCAGGACATGGTGCTCGGGGCTTACTACCTCACGGCTCTGCAACCCGATGCCAAAACCGTTGAGTTCGGTGATCGTTCGCGCACCTTCTCCGGGCTTGAAGACGTCATCCGTGCCCACGCCGACAAGCGAATCGGTCTGCACGAATGGGTCTGGGTGCGATTCAACGGCGATGTCGAGGATGAAGACGATCGGGATGAACCCATCAACACCGAAACCCTCAGTGATGGCACCCGTCTCGAGCAGTGGACCTATCGCCGCGACCGGTTCGATGAGGACGGAGCGCTGATCAGTCGCTACATCCTCACGACGGTCGGTCGCGTGGTCATGAACCACACGATCATTGATGCGGTGGCAGCCACCTGACGCCTGATTGATTTTTCCCACTTTCTTTCTCTGACCGACTGATCGCTGCCATGACCTCCACTCCTTCCAAGTCCCGTAAATCCTCCAAGGGCTCCAAGGCCGCCAAAGCCGCCAAGGCTGCCGCCGCGAGCAAGGCGAAGCCTCTGGCCAAGACACCACCACCGTTCCGCAACCGCGTGGTGGACAAGAAAGGGCTGAAGAATCTCGTCGCCTGGGCCTACAAGCACCACGGCACGGCGGCCACCTCGGCAATGGCTGACCAGCTCAAGGATCTTGGCTTCAAATACGCCACCCAGGCGGCTGTGTCCATCTCCGTGGACGACCTCAAGGTGCCTGAAGCCAAGCAGGACCTGCTCGGCCAGGCCGAGGAGCTGATCACGGCCACGGAGGAGTCCTATCGCCTCGGTGAAATCACTGAAGTTGAGCGTCACACCAAGGTGATCGACACCTGGACGGAGACGAACGAGCGTCTGGTGGACGCGGTCAAGAAGAACTTCAACCAGAACGACCCGCTCAACTCGGTCTGGATGATGGCCAACTCCGGCGCCAGGGGAAATATGTCCCAGGTGCGTCAGCTGGTGGGGATGCGCGGTCTGATGGCCAATCCTCAGGGCGAGATCATTGACCTTCCGATTCGAACCAATTTCCGTGAGGGCCTGACGGTCACCGAGTATGTGATCTCCTCCTATGGAGCCCGGAAGGGACTGGTTGACACCGCGCTCCGGACCGCTGACTCCGGCTACCTCACCCGTCGTCTGGTTGACGTGGCACAGGATGTGATCGTCCGTGAGGACGACTGCGGCACCACCCGCTCGATCATGGTGAAGGCCGAAGACGGCAAGTTCGGCAGTCGCCTGATCGGCCGACTTTCCGCAGACCAGGTTGTGGGGGCCGATGGTGAAGTGCTCGCCGAGCGCGACACCGAGATTGACCCGCCGCTGTCCCAGCGCTTCGAAAAGGCTGGCGTTCCTGCCGTGATGGTGCGCTCACCACTGACCTGTGAAGCCAACCGCTCGGTCTGCCGTAAGTGCTACGGCTGGGCCCTGGCCCACAACGAGCTGGTTGATCTCGGTGAAGCGGTCGGCATCATTGCCGCCCAATCCATCGGCGAGCCGGGTACTCAGCTCACGATGCGCACATTCCACACCGGTGGTGTGTCCACCGCTGAAACCGGTGTTGTGCGCTCCAAGATCGAAGGAACCGTTGAATTCGGTGCCAAGGCCCGTGTACGCCCCTATCGCACCCCTCACGGTGTGAATGCGCAGCAGGCTGAGGTCGATTTCAACCTGACCATCAAGCCATCCGGCAAAGGCAAGGCCCAGAAGATTGAGATCACCAACGGTTCCCTGCTGTTTGTCGACAACGGTCAGACGATTGCGGCTGATGTGACCGTGGCTCAGATCGCTGCCGGTGCGGTCAAGAAGAGCGTTGAGAAAGCAACGAAAGACGTGATCTGCGATCTGGCGGGCCAGGTCCGTTACGAGCAGGCCATCCAGCCTCGTGAAGTCACCGACCGTCAGGGCAACATCACCCGTAAGGCCCAGCGTCTTGGCCGGATGTGGGTGCTTGCAGGCGATGTCTACAACCTGCCGCCGAATGCCAAGCCGGTGGTCAAGCCGAGCGATGACGTCAAGGAAGGACAGGTGCTTGCTGAAGCCAGCCAGGCCAGTGAGTACGGCGGCGATGTGCGGCTGCGTGACTCCCTGGGTGACTCCCGTGAGGTGCAGATTGTCACCACGGCGATGACGCTCAAGGATTTCAAACTCCTCGGTGAGTCAACCCATGCCGGCGAGATCTGGAATCTCGAGGCCAAGGACGGCACCCGCTACCGCCTGAACACCATCCCCGGAAGCAAGATCGGTTCCGGAGAGGTGGTGGCCGAGCTCGCTGATGACCGGTTCCGCACCCAGACCGGTGGCCTCGTGCGCTTTGCCACGGGCCTTGCGATCAAGAAAGCCCGTTCCGCCAAGAACGGCTACGAGGTCAACAAGGGCGGCACCATGCTCTGGATCCCGCAGGAGACCCACGAGATCAACAAGGACATCTCCTTGCTGATGATTGAAGACGGTCAGTGGATCGAGGCCGGCACCGAGGTCGTCAAGGACATCTTCAGTCAGACCGCCGGCATCGTGACGGTCACCCAGAAGAACGACATTCTCCGGGAGATCATCGTCCGCAGTGGCAGTTTCCATCTCTGCACCGAGAAGAAAGCTCTGGAGCGTTTCACCGGCGACGGTGTGATGGTGAATCCCGGCGAGCCGATCGCCAAGGGCATCAAGAGCGATGCGATGGTGTTCGTTCAGACCGTGGAAACTCCCGAGGGAACCGGTCTGCTGCTCCGGCCTGTCGAGGAGTACACCATTCCGAACGAAGCCCAGCTGCCTGAGCTCGGCCATGTGAAGCAGCCCAATGGTCCCCACCTCGGCCTGAAGGCGACGCAGCGTCTGGCCTTCAAGGACAATGAACTCGTCAAGTCGGTCGAGGGCGTTGAACTGCTCAAGACCCAGCTCAGCCTCGAAACCTTCGACACCACCCCTCAGATGACGGTTGACGTCGAGCGGGTGCCTGACAAGCGCGCCAAGACGATCGAACGTCTTCAGCTGGTGATCCTTGAAAGCATCCTGGTGCGTCGGGACACGATGTCCGACTCCAGTCACGGCTCCACCCACACCGAGCTGCAGGTGGAGGACGGGCAGTCCATCAAGGCTGGCGATGTGGTCGCCACCACCCAGATTCTCTGTAAGCAACAGGGCGTCGCCCAGATGCCCGAAGAGGTGGATGACGAGCCCGTGCGTCGTCTGATCGTCGAAAGGGCTGAAGACACCACGACCATCGCCACCAGCGCTCAGCCCACCGTCAGCGTGGGCCAGAGGGTTGTGGACGGCGATGAGCTCTGCGCCGGTCAGCCTGCGGGCTGCTGCGGTGAGATCGAGCACGTTGATGGAAACTCCGTCACCCTTCGCCTGGGTCGCCCTTACATGATTTCGCCTGATTCCGTCCTGCACGTCCGTGACGGTGATCTGGTGCAGCGTGGAGACGGGCTTGCTCTGCTCGTGTTTGAGCGTCAGAAGACCGGTGACATCGTTCAGGGTCTGCCTCGGATTGAGGAACTGCTTGAAGCCCGTCGTCCTCGGGAATCGGCCATCCTCTGCAAGAAGCCCGGCACGGTCGAGATCAAGCAGGGCGAAGACGACGAGTCCACCATCGTCACGGTGATCGAGGCTGACGATGCTGTCGCCGAGTACCCGATTCTCCTGGGCCGCAACGTGATGGTCAGTGATGGCCAACAGGTTCACGCCGGTGAGCTCCTCACTGACGGTCCGATCAACCCCCATGAGCTGCTCGAGTGTTTCTTTGAGGATCTGCGTTCCCGCAAGCCCCTCATGGATGCGGCTCAGGAGGCCATCGCCCAGCTTCAGCACCGTCTGGTGAATGAAGTTCAGAACGTCTACAAATCGCAGGGTGTCTCCATCGATGACAAGCACATCGAGGTGATCGTCCGTCAGATGACGAGCAAAGTGCGTGTCGAGGATGCCGGCGACACCACGCTGCTTCCCGGCGAGCTCATCGAACTTCGTCAGGTTGAAGACACGAACCAGGCCATGTCCATCACCGGTGGAGCACCGGCTGAATTCACACCGGTTCTGCTCGGGATCACCAAAGCCTCCCTCAACACCGACAGCTTCATTTCGGCCGCCTCCTTCCAGGAGACCACCCGCGTGCTGACCGAAGCCGCCATCGAGGGCAAGAGCGACTGGCTCCGCGGCCTCAAGGAAAACGTGATCATCGGACGCCTGATTCCGGCCGGCACCGGTTTCAGCGGTTTCGAAGAGGAGCTGCGGGCCGAGGCAGGCCCCCATCCCGACATCCTGTCCGAAGATCCTGCCGGGTACCGCCGGATGCAGAACCTGCGTCCTGACTACACCGTTGACATGCCTGGTGCTGAGGCCGGAAAAGCCACTGCGGTCCTTGATGATCCCAGTGATGCTGATCTGGAAGCCACCCGCTCCCGCCACGGCATTGACGAGAAGAGCACCTTTGCTGCCTTCACGCGTCCGGATGCTGATAACGAGCTCAAGGACGAGCAGGTCGTGGACGCCGAAGCCGTCGAGGGTCTCCAGGAGGAGGGCCTCCTCAGTGACGATTGAAACCGGATGCTCCCGTCGCGGGAGCGTCCCTGATCGCATCAGACTCTGTTCTTCCTCGGTTCCCGCCCATGCTTGAACCCACTCTCGTTCCTCAGCGCAAGTTGCCTCGGTATGGATTTCACACCCATACCGAGAGGTTGAACGGCCGTGTGGCCATGCTCGGATTCATTGCCTTGCTGGTCCTTGAGTACAAGCTCGGTCACGGTGTGATCACCTGGTGACCACAGCGCTTCTTGGTCGCAGCGCAGCTGATCTGGAGCAATGGGCTGTAGCCCAGGGTCAGTCCGCTTTTCGTGGCAGGCAGCTCCATGACTGGCTCTACGCCAAGGGGGCCCGTGATCTTCAGGGAATCACGGTCCTTCCGAAAGCCTGGCGCGCCACCCTGCAGGATCAGGGCGTCGTCGTCGGGCGACTGTCAGAGCAGCTGAAGTCGGTCGCCGGTGATCACACGACCAAACTTCTGCTGGGCACCAAGGACGGAGAAACGATCGAGACGGTCGGGATTCCCACGGATCAGCGCCTCACCGTCTGTGTCTCCAGTCAGGTGGGCTGCCCGATGGCCTGCCGATTCTGTGCGACAGGCAAGGGTGGCCTGCAGCGTTCACTCGACACGCATGAAATCGTCGATCAGGTCCTCAGCATCCGTGAAGCGATGGATCGACGCCCGTCCCATGTGGTGTTCATGGGCATGGGGGAGCCGCTGCTCAACATCGACGCCGTTCTTGATGCAGTGCGCTGCTTCACGGATGATCTGGGTATCGGCCAGCGTCGGATCACCGTGAGCACGGTCGGGGTTCCACGCACCTTGCCCCGCCTGGCCGAACTGGCGATGTCGCGACTGGGTCGAGCGCAGTTCACTCTGGCCGTGAGCCTGCATGCTCCCAATCAGGCACTGCGTGAGGAGTTGATCCCCACAGCCCATGCCTATCCCTATGAGTCGCTGCTTGATGACTGCCGTCACTACCTCGCCATCACGGGGCGACGTGTGAGCTTCGAATACATCCTGCTGGGTGGGCTGAATGATCATCCGGCCCATGCCGAGGAGCTGGCCGATCGGGTGGGCGGGTTTCAGAGTCACGTCAATCTGATCGCCTACAACCCGATCGAAGAAGAGGAGTTCCAGCGTCCATCGCCGGAACGCATCGCAGGCTTCCGCAGGGTTCTCGAACGCCGGGGCGTGGCGGTCAGTCTCAGGGCCAGTCGCGGACTCGACCAGAACGCTGCCTGTGGTCAACTGCGGCGACAAAACCGTCCCGATCATCCGAATTAGAGACACACTGCGTTGATCCGCATTCGGTCATGACCTGGGTCGACTGGCTGATCCTTGCCTTTTATCTCTTCGGCACCCTGCTGCTGGGTCTCTGGCTCTCGCGCCGCAATCGCGGCGACGATGACTACTTCGTGGCAGGACGTCGACTGAGTGGATGGCTTGCCGGTGCCTCGATGGCCGCCACCACTTTCTCCATCGACACCCCGCTGTACGTCGCCGGCCTGGTTGGCAGCCGCGGACTGGCGGGGAACTGGGAATGGTGGAGTTTCGGTCTGGCCCATGTGGCCATGGCTGTGGTGTTTGCTCCGTTGTGGCGCCGCAGCGGTGTCATGACCGATGCCGCCTTCACCGAACTGCGCTACGGCGGTGCACCGGCTGCCTGGCTCCGGGGCATCAAGGCGTTTCTGCTGGCCGTTCCCGTGAATTGCATCGGGATCGGCTACGCGTTTCTGGCGATGCGCAAGGTGGTGGAGGCCCTTGGCATCGTGGGGAACCGCCCGCTTGAGGGTCTGGGTGGGATTCCTGACACCGTCGCCCTCCTTGGCGTCGTTGCCGCCCTCGTGCTCGTCTACACGGTGGCGGGTGGTCTCTGGGCTGTGGTCGTCACCGATTTCATCCAGCTGGTGCTTGCCCTGCTCGGTGCCCTTGCCGTGGCCTGGGCGGCTGTCCATGCCGCAGGTGGAATGGACGCCATGCTGAGTCAGCTCGATGCCCTCGGCCGCCCTGAACTGCTGGCGATCCTTCCATGGCGCTGGAGCGGTGATGGCGTCGAATGGCTCGGGGGGGCCGGCATCAGCGGCGCCACATTCCTTGCCTACCTCAGCCTTCAGTGGTGGAGTTTCCGCCGCAGCGACGGCGGTGGCGAATTCATCCAACGCATGCTGGCCACCCGGGATGAGCGCCAGGCCCAACTCGCAGGTTGGGTCTTTCTTGTGGTGAATTATCTGTTGCGCAGCTGGCTGTGGGTGGTTGTCGCCCTGGCTGCTCTGGTGCTGCTTCCCGCTCAGGCGGACTGGGAGCTCAGTTATCCAGCCTTGGCGGTTCGCTTCCTGCCTCCGGTTGTCCTCGGCCTCGTGGTGGTGTCGCTGGTGGCAGCGTTCATGAGCACGGTGAGCACCGCGGTCAACTGGGGAGCCAGCTACCTGACCCACGACCTCTATCAGCGTTTTCTGCGCCCCCAGGCCAGCCGGTCGGAACTGCTGGTTGCGGGCCAGGTGACGAGTGTCGTCCTGTTGCTGCTCGGCGTGATCACTGCCTTGATCAGCGACAGCATCGGCACTGTTTTCCGGCTGGTCATCGCCATCGGCACAGGGCCTGGTGTGGTTCTGGTGTTGCGATGGTTCTGGTGGCGGATCAATGCGGCTGCTGAACTGGCTGCCATGGTGTGTGGCTTCGTCGTTGGCCTTTGCACCTCCGTGGTGCCCTGGCTGGTCATTCCTGATTACGGGGTGCGCCTGACCGTCACCACGGCCATCACGGCAGCGGTCTGGATCGTGGTGATGGTGCTGACGCCTCCTGAATCGGCGGAGGTGCTCGAGCGCTTCGTGCGTCAGGTTCAGCCTCCGGGGCCGGGGTGGCGACGCTGGCGACAGCGCTTCGGGGTTGAGGTGGTGGATTCACTGGGCGAGCTGATCCGCCGTTTCGTGTACAGCAGCGCAGTTCTGTTTGGTGCTCTGCTTGGATCCGGCGCCTTCCTGCTGCATCAGCCTGTGATCGGTTGGGTCGGGCTCACGGTCACGGTGGTCTTCGGCCTCCCCCTGCTTCGCTCCTACGGCCTTCGGCTCCGGCCGGGCTGAGCAGGCCTCAGAATGGGAGGCCACAGCTCAGGGAACTTGCAGTTCTTTCGCTCCACTCTTCTGCCCGCAATGATTGTTCTGCTGTTTGCGCTCGCGCTTGTCGCAGTGAGCGCTCGCATCTGGCTGCCGGGTGACATGCTGGCGCCAGCCCCGATCGGTTGATTCAGGCGTTGCAGTGGCCTCTACGATCAGCAGCATGAGCGATCGCGATCAGGAGTCAGGGGAGTCAGGGTTCGCCAATCTGGCGATCGATCCTGATGTGCTCGAGAGGGAGCTGGCGGCTGAACAGCTGGGAGATCCCCTGGATGACATCTCCCCGGATGACAACGAAGACGACAGCCTCATCGCGGCCCGTGATTGTGATGCCGGTCTCGCGATGCTCCAAGGGGGACATGACCAGAGGCTTCAGGGCCTCAGGGTGTTCTGTGAGCATCGCGATCCCCGGGCGGTTCCGCTGCTGCTCCCCCTGCTGCAGGAGCCATGTCCAGTGGTCCGCATGAGCGCTGTGTACGCCCTCGGCCGTAACCCCTCACCCTCAGCCGTCGAGCCCCTGCTGGCCCTTCTTCAGGCCGACGCCAATGGGTATGTCCGCAAGGCTGTCGCCTGGAGTCTGGGCAATCATTCGGACGGACCTGTTCTGAATCCCCTCATCCGTGCGCTGCAGACCGACATTGCTGCCGTGCGGCTCTGGGCCTCCGTGTCTCTGGCTGAAGCGGGGGGGACATCAGGTACCAAGGCTGATCTCGCCGCCTCCCAGCTTCTGGTGAGTCTCGGCATTGATAACGAGCCTGTGGTGCGAAGCAACTGCATCTGGGCCCTCGGTCAGCTCATTGAGCATCTGGTCCCGTCCCGACGCGATGAGGTTGTCGAAGCCTTCGTCGAGGCTCTGATCAATGATCCGGAAGCTTCGGTGCGAGACGAGGCCCGCATTGCGCTTGAGCAGTTGGAGAATCCAGAGCTTCTCGAGCGCGTCAAGACGCTGGTTGATGAGGGACTTCTCCCCTGACCGACACGCTGCAGGCTTGATTCCGAAGCTGTAACAGCTGATCACCATCGGGGATCAGTCTTGCTTAACATCACGCCATCCAAGGTTGAGGTGCATGCCCCAGCGCACACTCCGCTTCAAGATCCGTCCCGACGGCCGCGTTGAAGAACGGGTTGAAGGGATGGAAGGCGGTGGATGTCTGGATCTCACCGAGCGACTGGAATCAGCACTCGGCTCTGTCGAGCGAAGGGAAGCCACGTCCGAGGCTTACCGCAACCGAGCTACACAGTCCCAGCCCCTGTCCGTCGAGCAACTCTGATGTCTCACTTCAGCACCGTCAAGACCGAGCTGCGACAACGGGAGCCACTGTTGGCTGCTCTCCGTGACCTTGGCTACTCACCGGAAGAAGGTCAGCGTCAGGTCAGGGGCTATCAGGGTCAGACCGTCGATGCTGAGCTGTCTGTTCCCATGGGTGAGGGCGGCGACCTCGGCTTCCGGTGGAACGCCAAGTCAGGCGCTTTTGAGCTGGTCACGGATCTGGATCTGTGGAAGCAGACCATTCCTGTCGAACGCTTTCTGGCCAAACTCACCCAGCGCTACGCCCTGAATACCGTTCTTGCTGCCAGTGCTACTGAGGGCTTTGAAGTGGCGGAACAGCGCGATTGTCAGGACGGGTCCATTGAGCTGGTCGTCACCCGCTGGGACGCCTGACCCCGTCTGTCAGGTCTGTGACGCCATCCACCGATCCAGCGGCGGCTTATCAGGCTTCCGTCCAGCTCAATGACGCCAAGTCCGGCTTCGAGCCGGTCCTTGGTGGTGAACTCCGAGACAAGGCGGTCTGGGTGGATGAGGCGGTCTGCATCGGCTGTCGCTACTGCGCTCACGTGGCGTCCAATACGTTCGCGATTGAGCCGAATCTCGGTCGTTCCCGTGTCATCCGACAGGACGGTGACACCAGCAGCTGCATTCAGGAGGCCATCGATACCTGCCCCGTGGATTGCATCCACTGGGTTGCTTTTGAGGAGCTCGATGATTTGAGGGCCCGTCTCGATGGGATGGAATTGCTGCCACTGGGGTTGCCTTCTCCGGCCCGCCCACGTCGTCAACGTCCCTCAGAGCCCTCCTGATGGCGTCCGCCTTGCCCACGCGCCGGTTCGGGCGCACTGAGCTTCAGATGCCTCTGCTCTCACTCGGGGGCATGCGTTTTCAGCAGAGCTGGACTGATCTCCCTGCTGACGCGATCACCTCCGTGTCTCAGGAGACCCTGGAATCCACCGTTCAAGCCGCAGCGCGCCAGGGTCTGCACCACCTCGAGACGGCTCGGCATTACGGCAGTTCCGAGCGTCAGATCGGCTGGGCACTCCCCAGGACTCCCGACCCGATGCGGATCCTGCAGACCAAAGTGCCACCCAGGGAGGATCCATCCGCCTTTGAGCACGAGCTTCAGCTCAGCTTTGAACGGCTTGGTGTCCAGCGCGTTGATCTGCTGGCAATCCATGGCATCAATCTGCCGGAGCACTTGCATTGGGCCATCCGGCCGGGCGGTTGCCTTGATGTGGTCCGGCGCTGGCAATTGAAGAACCGCATCGGTCATGTCGGCTTCTCCACCCATGGCCCCACGGATCTGATCCTGGACACCATCGCCACGGATGCGTTCGATTACGTCAATCTCCACTGGTATTTCATCCGTCAGGACAACGATCCAGCGCTCACCGCCGCTCAGTGCCATGACATGGGGGTGTTCATCATCAGCCCCACGGACAAAGGTGGTCACCTTCACACACCTTCCGAGCGGCTTCTTTCGTTGTGTGAGCCACTGCATCCGATCGTTTTCAACGACCTGTTCTGTCTTTCGGATCCCCGTGTTCACACCATCAGTGTCGGTGCTGCCAATCCCGGTGATCTCGACCTCCATCTTGAGGCGGTCTCCCTCCTCGATCAGGCTGATGGCCTGATCAAGCCGATCGCCTCTCGTCTTCAGGATGCGGTCAGGTCTTCCCTGGGGCAATCCTGGTGTGACACCTGGCATCAGGGACTCCCCCCATGGGATCAGACGCCTGGTGAGATCAACCTGCCGGTGCTTCTCTGGCTCCACGGCCTGATCCAGGCGTGGGGCCTGGAGGGCTATGCCAGAGCCCGCTACGGACTGCTCGGTCAGGGATCCCACTGGTTCCCCGGCGCGAATGCCGACGCACTCGACCGTGAGGTGAGTGTGTCCGCCTTGCGGGCGGTGCTGGCTGGCAGTCCCTGGATTGATGAGATCCCGGACCTGCTGCGTGGGTTGCGCGATCGCCTCGGAGGGGACGCTCAGCACAGGCTTTCGAGCAGCTGATTCAAGGCTCGGTGAGCATCCCCAGGGGGGATTTCGCTGGCAGGCCGACGGCCCTGGGGTATGCCGATGGGCACGCCGCAATCGGTGTCAGGCGCAGTTGCTGTCGCATGCCCTTCCCGGCAGGCAGCTCACGACCTTCCTGATGGTGGATGCGTGCTTTCAAGGGAATCAATGCCCGCTCGAGGCTTCGCTGGTCGCTGTCATCCCAGCGCCCTCGGTACAGGAGTGCCTCTCCCTCTGACTTCAGCAACGGCACCAGATATTCCGCTACCACCGGAGCAGCGGCGACAGCCCGCGCCATCGCCAGGTCGTACTGGCCTCTGCAGGCGCGGTCACGGCCGGTCAGCTCGATCCGCTCGGTCCTCACCTGCACCCGTGGCTGGAGGCCAACGCCATTGGCCATGGCCTGCACTGCTGCGGTTTTGCGTCCGACCGAATCCACCAGGGTCAGCTGGGCCCCAGGCAGGGCAATGGCCACGGCCAACCCAGGGAACCCTCCGCCCGTGCCCACATCGATGCAGCGGCGAGGCGCCTCAGGGGTCTGGAGTTCCTTCTGGAGTGGCCAGAGGCTGTCGAAGATCTGGGACACCCAGAAGTCTTCCCCCTCCAGCAAGCGCGTCAGGTTGACCCGCTTGTTCCAGTTCAGCAGTTCCTGCTGCAGCGCGACGAACTGCTCCAGCTGCTGTGGACTCGGCATCCAGCCCAGGCCGTTCCACAGATCCGGTCCTGGAGCTGAGTAGGTGGGCGAGGGCGACATCGCTGCAGGCATGTCTGCTCTTCCTACGATGCCGTCCAGCTTGTCCGGCACTCCAGGTTGCCTCCATCCAGCGTTTGAATCGTTCTGTGAGTCACTACGAGCGACTGGGAGTGGCGTCGGATGCGGATCCCCTGACGCTGCGCCAGGCCTTTCGCCGGCAGAGCAAGACCTTCCATCCCGACACCACCACCCTTCCTGCCGCTGAAGCAGCGCTGCAGTTCAGGCTGCTCCGCGAGGCCTATGACCTGCTGCAGGATCCTTCCCGACGGGCGGCCTATGACCAGACCCTGGTCAGCAAGGCTGCCGGGAACACGCCTGCGCCTGGGGTGCCCGCTCCACCACCCACCTCCGATGGATGGGGACGGGTCGGGGAACGCCGGCCCCTCTCCGGTGGTGAGTGGTGGGCCCTGCTCCTTTTGGTGCTGGCACTTGCCTTCTGTCTCCTGCTCGGACTCGGTGGTGCCTGGGCACGGGGCCTTGAACTTCAGGTGCAACCCAGCTGGATGGTGGCGGAGCAGACTTCCCTTGCGCGTGTGATCAATGAACGCAGCCATGTCACCTCTGCCAGCGTGTGAGACGCCCCTGAACCAGCACTCGCTCCGTTCCCTGGAGGCATGGCTCACAGAACTGGGTGCCGAACGCACAGCCGACGATCCCTGCCTCTGGCGGTGGCAACAACCCTCCTGGTCGGCGGATGTCCGCCTCGATCAGGACGATCTGCAGGTGACCTGGCATCAGGCGGGACGCGCCTGCCAGCGCACCTTTCCATACGGCCTTCCCCGCGCAGATGTCGAGGCGGCGATGCGGGCGGGCCCGTGATCCGTTCAACGGCAGACGTCGCTCTGCCGTTCGGCTGTGGTTGCGAGGGGGCCGCAGTTCCACCAGCGCACCAGGCTGATTTCGATGTCCGTGAACAGCACAAGAATGCCGCTGCAAAGCAGGATCACGGCCAGACTGGCCAGGCTCTGGCGGCTGCTCATTGCGGAATGCTCAGTCGGTTGTGCAGTGTCCTGAACTTAGGCCCCAATTCCTGCCGATGCCATTCGTGCTGCAGTGCCTCTGCCGTCAGTGGCTGAAGCCTGGGGAGCTGGGCGAGAACGGGTACGCCACCGAGAGCTTCGAGCGTGCGGGGGTTGTCGGCATGGATGGGCCCGTTCAGGATCAGCCCCAGAACGCTCAATCCCCGCAGGCGCAGAGCCTCGAGACTCAGCAGGGTGTGATTCAGGGTCCCGAGGCCACTGCGTGCCACCAGCACGATCGGCAGGCGCCAGCGCTTCAGCTGGTCGATTTGCAGCTCGTTGCGATTGAGCGGCACGAACAGGCCGCCCGCGGTTTCCACCACCAGTGGCGAGGTCGTCGACGGCAGTTGCAATCGCCTGATGTCGACCACCTCGCCGTCCTGTTCCGCGGCCCAGTGGGGTGAGACCGGTGCCTGGAAGGCATAGGCCTCGGTGAGCCACCGCTCCTTCGGGAGTTTGAGCAGGCTCACGACACGCCCCCGATCGCCGCCTCCCTCGAGTCCGCTCTGTACCGGTTTCCAATAGGTGGCGTTCAGACCCTGCACCAGCAAGGCGCTGATGACTGTCTTGCCCACGTCGGTATCGGTGCCACAAACCACAAGCCGGATGGGGTCCTGCTCAGCCTTGCTGCTGTTCATGGATGGGAATGTCAGGTCCATGGGGATGTTCAGGGGCGCTGTCGAGCCACTCCTGCACCTGCACGAGCAAGTCTGGAACCAGGAGGGCATGGCCGCAGGATGCAAGTGTCCAGACACAGGGTTGATCCCGCAGATGGCCGCGCAGCTGATCGAGAAGCTGCTGGCGGGCCTCTGGCACGACGATGCGGTCATCACTGGCATTCACCACCAGCACCCTTGCGTCTGAGGGAATCCCCGGTGGCAACGCTGCACTGGCGATGAGTCGATGCAGGTCGCTGAGGAGACGCTGACGCCCTGGGGCTGACAGCCCCTCTTGGATCGGGCCCGGTGGGAGAGCCGTGGCCGATGCCGGAGTCGCCGCTTTGGTCAGAAAGCTCTCCAACATGGCCGGTTCCCGGGGGCTACCGATGCAACGTGCCATCCCCTGCAGGCCTGTCTGCAGCGCTCGACCCGC
>JBGKDM010000063.1:0-16980 GCA_042954165.1 Synechococcus sp. | reverse complement strand
GTGGCATAGCTTGAAGCAAAGACGCACCCATGCTCGTCATGTCTGTTGCCATCAGTTCTGCTGTCGCCGAAGACACGCTGATTGATGCGCTGCGGGGCTGCCAGAACGCTGATCAGTTGTTGCAGCTGAGAGACCAGTTAGGGAAGAACCCAGACAATCCAGCGCTGTTTGACTGGATTTGTCGGCTTCTGCTGGCGCGCCGGATTTCGCGCGGGCTTGCTGCACGCCTGCTTCAGCAGCTGCACCATTCCGCTTGATTCCGTTGGTTGCGTCTGTGTGGCAAGCCCGACCTCACCGTGGCTAGGGAGTGGTTGGCCGCATCAGCCGTTCGTCATGCCAAGGGTCATGCTTTGGGTCGGCCTGGCCCTGTTGGGTTCTTTTGGCGTCCAGGCCCCCGGCCCCCTTGCTGCGCAGCCCCGAGGGGCCGTTCCCCTGACCCCTGGTCAATCGATTCTTGAGGCGGATGCCGTGCTGCTGTCGTCAGGTTGGAGGCCCTCACCGGGGCAGAAGCCACTGGCCCTTGATCAGCAGAGAGCGGGTGTTCCTCTCTCAAGCCTCACGGCATGCTCCGGCACCGGCGCAGGTTTCTGTCGTTTCGATTACCGGCGGAACGGACGGCAGCTCTCGGTCGTGACCATTCCTCTGCGTCCGTCCAAGCCACCGTCATCGACCCTGGGCGGCGTCGTGGAGCATTGGTGGGTGGAGACTGTGGGTCTGCCTTAGCGCCAGTGTGTTCAACCCACTCCAGTGGTGAGGCGGATCGTGCCCCACAGGTCGAAGACGCAGAAGATGACGCCGATCACAATGATGTCCCAGGCGCGATGGCGTAGGGCCCACGGTGCGAGAAACAGTTCCGCAATGCCGTGCAGTGCGGTTCCAACCGTGACGTATTCCAGAACGAGCAGACCGTGGGCCAGCAGGAACAGTGCGCTGGCGACACAGCGCATCAACACCTCCCAGGATCCGCTCAGTCGATTCAGCAAGGGGTCGTCAAAAGCCCCAGCACCATAGGTTGACTCCAGGCATTGAGCCAATCGAGTCCCAAAGTCCTTGTGCTCTCATTAGAGAGCTACTATTGAGAATGTGGCGCTGAGTCGGATGGTTGCTGGATCGTCGTCGACGCCCGTACAGGATCCTCTCCAGAGAGGCCTGCATCAGGACGGTCGTCGTCTGACACCCCAGCGTCTGCGGATCCTTGAGCTGTTTGAGCAGGTCGGGTCGGGTCGTCATCTCAGCGCTGAGGATGTGCATCAGCGACTGCTCGATGCGGAGTCCAGGGTGTCGCTGGCCACGGTTTACCGCACACTTCGACTTCTGGTCGAAATGGGCTTCCTTCAGGAGCTTGAACTGAGTGAGGCCGGCCGGCGGTTCGAGCTTGCCTCCAGCGACCATCGCGACCATCACCATCTCGTCTGCATCCGCTGTGGTCGCACGGAGGAATTCGAGAGCGCGCCTGTGATTCAGGCGGGGCAGGCAGCGGCCAACCTCCATGGATTCGATCTGATTGAGTCCACCCTCAACGTTCGAGGCATCTGCCCGGACTGTCGCTGAGGCTGGGTCAGTGGGAGCCGGGATGGTCGGCGCACGGCATCCAGAGTCTGCCCATGGCATGGGCTCCTTTG
This sequence comes from Synechococcus sp., assembly GCA_042954165.1. Classification (GTDB taxonomy): domain Bacteria; phylum Cyanobacteriota; class Cyanobacteriia; order PCC-6307; family Cyanobiaceae; genus Synechococcus_C. The sequence continues at coordinate 15,358 of JBGKDM010000063.1, read as the reverse complement.
CAGCCGACCGAATCCGCCACAGCCTCCGCCTCTTCACGGGTCGGATAGGCCTTCAGCTCGGGCGGGATGTCATTGCCACTGTCCAGACGCCTGTGATGACGGTGATGGTCATGGTTGGATGCGTCGTTGTCCGATCCGAGCTGCACCAGGCCCATGCTCATCGGACCTGCGGTCCACACCCCCATGGTGTTCACGCCGACCGCAAGCAGGCCCATGCCCACGATTGAAAGATTGATCACGCCCATCGCCACAACCCCGATGGACACAACGCCCATGGGCACGACACCGATGCAGACGACACCCATCGGCACGATGCCGATCGAAACGGTGCCCAGGGGTGCAATGCCGATGGCGAAACGCTTCGGTTTGCTACCGCAATGAGCCGGTCCAGTATCCGCAGGATTGCTCATCCGGCCATGGTTTTCCAGTCCCGAACCTAGTTGAGTGCGCCACTGCAGCTCGAGCCATTCCCCGCTGTGCACCCAAAACAATGCTCATTCACAACGATGGCTTGTTGACTCAGATGGCTGTGGTCAACACGGAGTAGGTCGGCCAGCATCTGAACATCCCCCTGACAGCCCAGGCCCAGTTGTTGATTGAAATCGCAATCAAACAGTTCTCCCTTCCAGTTCACGCTGATCAGTGAACGGCACATCACTGCGTTGAGGTTTTCGGGGCGGAACGCTTTGCGGAGCAGATCGCGATAGGGCTGCAGCCGATTGGAGTTCTCCAGATCCCTGGCAAACCGTTGAATCGCCATGTTGGTGATCGTGAAAAGTCCGTTGAAACGGATGCCGTAGTTCTCCAGGAGCTCGCGTTTGTAGTGCTCCTCCAGCCCCCCCTGGGCTGGCGGCAGGGTGGGGCCAGCGGGGTTGTACACAAGATCGAGGGTGAGCGAGCTGTCTGTCTGGCCATAGCCAAGGTCATTGAGTTGTCTGAGGCCCTCCAGACTCCTCTCAAAGACCCCGCGACCCCGTTGCTGGTCAACCCGGTCCTGCTCCGTGCAGGGCAACGAGGCGACAACGTGCACCTGTTGCTCGGCCAGAAAAGTCGCCAGGTCCTCCATCCCGGATTCATTGAGGATCGTGAGATTGCAACGATCGATCACCTCAACGTCCAGTTCTCTGGCCGCGCGGACCAGGGTGCGGAACCGTGGATGCAACTCCGGCGCCCCTCCCGTAAGGTCCAGCGTCTGGATTCGGTGGTGGCGAAGAACCTGAGGAATCAGGGCGATCTGGTCATCCGCCATCATCTCGGTCCGCCAGGGGCCTGCGTCCACATGGCAATGGCTGCAGCTCTGATTGCAGCGGTATCCCAAATTCACCTGGAGGGTCCGGAGATCGGATCGCGACAGTTCGGGAAAGACCGAGGGGGTCAGGGTCTGCACCATGGTTCGATTCATTGTGCTGGGTTGATCAGCGTTGCTGCCGGGCGTCAGACAGCTGTCTGAACCACTGGATGTACTGCTTCGGTCCTCCAGGCATGAGCAGATCAAAGCGCAGCGGATCGTCAGCGTCACTAATGCCATCCAGGCGCCCATCGCTGAGGCTGGGGCGGTCGACCTCGCCCCCGCTGCTGTCCACCAGAACCACACGGTTGGGGATCGCGTAGAGCGCACCGAGATCCTGCAGCAGGGTCAGGAAACCGCGATCACTGCCACCCCGCAGCCATCCAGTGCCTTCAGGGCAGGCTGTGGAGGTCACGGTGTCTCCGACCCCGACCAGCACGGGCATCTGATCGCGGGGAATGGTCTGTTCACAGAGGGCGACCAGACCCGCATGGTCGTGGGGTGCGGTGCGCACATTGAAGTCATCCCCCAAGGGCGCATGGCCCGTCCGCGCGGCGATGTGGCGGTTGATCAGTACCAGGAGTCCTGCTTCCTTGATGGCGCCGCGAAGCATGAACTGGATGTCGGTGCTCCCCACGTCGCCAGGTTCAGCCGGCTTGAGGCGTTCCCGACCCGTTGCGTCGCGGCCCAGGTTGGGAGCGACATGGAGAAAGAAGGATTCCCCCAGTGCTGAGGCCTCCGCCAGGGCCATCAACGCATCCATCAGCTCCTGCAGCATGATCTGAAGCCGCCGTTGCCGATCAACGTCACCGTCGCAGTAGGTGAACAGGCCGTTGAGATTGATCGTGGGTGAGACCTGGGTGTCCAGCACGGCGGCATGTGCTTCACGCTGGAGCTCCTGTTCACTGAGTGACGGCAGCACGGCGGGAAGACGGCGCAGCAGCTCGGTCTCCATACGCGCCGGCAAGCCGGCGAGGAAGCCCATCTCCGCTTCGCTGACGCCGGGGTGGCTGAGGTCGCCGGCACCGGTCTGACACTGAACACCACCAGCGGCGAGGCCTGGCAGATACAGCCCCTCGTCCCCAGGGTTGTGCCTGTCCCCCAGTGCCTTCTCCACCAGCCGGTTGACGCCCCGCCGACCCTCATGTTCGCCATTGGTGAGCACAGCGAAGCTCCCCTGCAGGGCTGCAACAGCGTGAACGTAGTCCGCATCGATCCGACGGGTGAGGGGATCCTTCACCAGGTCCATGCAGACCCCATCGAGGTCCTGAACGATCAGGAGATCGTCAACCCCTGTGAGCTCAGCCAGCAGTGCATCAGGGGTGAGTCGGCTTGATGACATGACGGTTCCTGCCGGGGGTGGCGGCAGTCAGTTTCCTGCATGGCTCGTGTCAGTGGCTGGCAGACTGCTGAGGGCACAAACAACGGGATGGCCGATCTGCCGGATTTCAACAGCTCCGAGGAGAAGCGGGCGCGGTTCGGCAAGGTGTTTGCGCCGAGGGTTGAAAAGCTGATCGAGGATCTCCAGGCGGTCGCCAAAACCGCCAATCTCGAGATCTATGAATTTGATGATGCACTCGTGACCCGCCTGTTCATCGAGCTGGCACGCCGTTTTCGGGCCACCGCCCATCGCTTTGGCGTCGAGTTCGAGATCAGTGTTGAGGGGGAAACCGTCGAGTAGGTGCGTCAGGTCATCCCCATCGCTTTGCGGTAGGCCGGCCGCTGTTGAACCGAGTGGATCATGGCCTTGATCTCGGGGTAAGGGCTGAGGTCGAGCTCGGGAAAGAAGATCGGGAGGTACGCCAGGTAGGCCTGAACCGCACAGTCGGAGGCTCCCCATGCCCCTCCCACCAGCGGCTGCTTGGAGGCCAGGGTCTGATTGAGCACATCCATCAGCCTGGGAAACTCCCGCTCCCGATTGCTGGGAACGAACAGGGCGATGGCCAGGGTGGCGTTGGCGAACAGCAGCCACTGGCTGGTGAGTGCCCGCTCGGCATCGGTCTGGATGTCCTCGCTGTAGTGGTCGGCGAGATGGAGAAGAATGGCACCGCTTTCGAACAGGGTCAGTGGTGCTCCGCTGGCGTCGCTGAACGCGTCATCCACCAGCGCCGGCAGCTTCCCGAAAGGATTGATGGCGAGGAAGTCGGGTTGTCGGTGCTGATTTCCGCGCAGATCCAGTTCCACCAGTCGGTACGCGATCCCCTTCTCCTCCATGTACCAGCGCGGCATCGACGCACGGGTGCGTTGGCCGCCGTAGAGGGTCAGGGTCATCGCTTCTGATGATTAGGGTGAATCCTGATCATCGCGCTACTGGTGAGCCCGTCGGATGCCGCTTGAACTCGGTCTGCAGAGCAATGCGTTCTTCCCCCGCAGCCTCGATGCCGACCTGATCAAGCAGCGGATTCTTGACCTCGAGCACGGACGGGTCGGCTTCTACAGCGTGGGCCTGTATCCGGCATCGCTGGCCTACAACTGCGCGATGCAGAAAGCCACTGAGGCCAGCCTGATGCTGGCTCCGCGGCCCGGCCGGTCCCTGCTCGGTGCGTTTCCAGCGTCGGCCGTTGCAGGCATGGACCAGGACCACGTGGCTGCGATGGAGCGGATGGCCAGCCATGGGGAGGGTGCGAACCGGCGTCCCAACACACTTGAAGACCTGATCCGGGAGTGTGAGCTTGTGGTGCTTGCCGCCAACAGCAACCACATCGAAGATGACCTCCAGGAGGCCTGCAGACTGCGTCAGGACCTCGGGCGTGAGCATGTGGTGCTCGCCTGTCTGGCTGGATCGTTCACCCACGATCCCATCAGCAATGACTCCTTCGTGCTCTGTGAGCGGGAGCCCAACCTTGCGTTCTTCTCCGGCTTCCATCGCCATGGAGCCCTGCGCAATCCACTGGACAGTTTCACCGCCAATTTCTGCCACCCCAATGCCCTGACCGCGCTGCTGGGTGCACGCCTGCTCGATCGGTTGTCTCCCAACATCCAGGTCTCTCCTGGGGTTCACAACGTTGAGGGTCAGTACATCAAGGCGGCGAAGAACATGTCATCGGTGTTCGCCGGCTTCGGTTACGCCTATCACCAGGACAACCCCGGTGTTCTGCCCACGCTGCTCACCTTGCTGCTGGATCAGTGTCTCGATCAGGCCGCAACGGTGTCGATGGCTCGGCAGGACCGGCAAAGGCTCTACAACCGTCAGCCGTTTCCACTCACCGAGCTCGGCTACGGAGTTCAGCGCATCGAAGCGGCCCTGGTGCGCGGCGGCGACATGGAGAAAGTTCGCGACCACACCTTTGCCCAGCTCACCGCCATGGTTGCGGATGTTCGCGGCAGCATGATGCTGCCGGTGTCGGGGAAGCCCACGCGCAATTTCGAGGCCGGTCAGGTGCTTGCCAGACAAATGGGGGCGTTGCAGCGTTGTCCCCACTCCATGGAGGAGCTCGAAGCTTGGTGCGAGGCCGAAGGCCTACGCAAGGGTGGCTTGGAGGGGCTCAAGGCGCTGCGTTACTGGCCGCAGATCGTCCGCAAATACGCCATTCCCGTGCATGACGCCTCCATGGTCAACCTTCTCTACATGGCCATTTACGGCAAGCCGGCCACCAAGGCTGTGGCGTTCTCCGTGATGACCGACAGTCGCGAGCTGTCCGCGTACTGCCAGGAATCCGTTCGCCCGACCCACAGCCGCCGTTACGCCGAAGCGCTCCACAACCTGCAGCAACCGGAGGCGATGGATCTGATCGTCAATGCGGTGATCGCTGACAACGCCCGCAAGGCGATTCGTGACGATCTTGCCCTGGATGAATCCGAGGAGTCTGGGGAGCCCCCCGCCTATCTGAGGGCCATGAACGTGATCGAGAACGCGCTCGACTGACCGCCTCCTCACGACAACGCAACAACCGCATCGGCAACCCTGCGATAGGGGGCGCCATCGCAGCTGAGCACCACCACTTGCAGCCCCCGGTCGACGGCCTGGCGCAGCATGGTCAGGACAGCCTCCAGCCGATTCGGGTCGGTGTTGGAGAAGGCGTCGTCGAACAGCATCGGCAGGCATCCGTCGTGTCCGCTGCGGAGGGTGTCGGCGAGCGCCAGCCGCAGTGCGGCATTCAACTGTTCCCGCATGCCTCCGCTCAGGCTGGCGAAGGGAAGGGGCAGTCCGTCGCGTTGCAGGGTCAGGTCTCCCAGGCCGTTTTTGGTGTCGTAGCTGAGGGAGCAGGCATCGCCGGGGCCCGTCAGCAGCGGTGTCAGGTACTGGGTGATGCTGTCGGTGAGGGGAACGGTGTAGCGGTTGGCCAGGTCGCTACGGGCGGTTTCGAAACGTTGGAGAAGATGCTGATGGGCCCGCAGCTCCAGCGCTGCACTGCGCTGCGCAGCATCCGCCTGGTTGAGCGTCTGCCTGGCTTCCTCCACCAACGCATAGGGGTTGTGACTGCCCAGGCTGGTGCAGCGCTCCAGAAGGGCTCCCCGTTCCGCACTGAGGGTCTGGAGGCGTTCGAGCAGGGCCTGGTCCTGCTGCTCCAGGGCCTCAAGGGCCCTGGCGATGTGCCGGGCCTGCTCGTCTCCGGAGGCCGCTGGATCACCCAAGGCGGCCATGTCTGCTTTCAGGGCCCCGATCCTGGCCTGGGAGCTGCGCAGTTGCTGCTTGAGGGCGTCGGCGTCGCCCTGGTCCCGAATCAGGGTCTCGCGCTGCTGCGCCAGGCTGCGGGTCTCAGCCAGGAGCGCTTCACGCTGCAGCTGCAGGGTCTGTGTCGTCTCAGCCTGATGCCGCAGCTCCTGGTCGTGCTGCTGCAGCTGCTTCTGAAGGCGCTGGCCCTGGTCACTGAGCTGGCGGTAGCGCTGCCGGCAGCGGTTCAGCTCCTGGGTGATGGCCTTGGGATCGCAGTCGGCAACCGCCTCCCCATCGGAGGCCAGCGTCTCCAGCCGCTGCATCAGTTCGGCTGTCTGGTCTCTGAGTTCTGAGACGTCGGTGCATTCAGGGCGTTGTTGGTTGAGCAGCGTCTGCCTGGTCTGCAGGGCCGTTCGACGCTGGGAGCGCGCCACAAGGTCCTCCAGGCTGTCCACGGTCCAGCGCCGAAGGGTGGCCTGGATGGCCTGCTGCAGCTGCATCTCCGTCTGATTGAGGGTGTCCAGACCCTCCCCTCCACCTGGGGCGATGCGAAGGGTGACGCCGTCGCCGACCGTCACGACGAACGTGCTGCTCAGCCGTTGTGACGCCCCGGCAGCCAGGGGGCTGTCGTTGATGCGAACGTCCTGATCGCAGCATTCCAGGGTGACCAGCGAGGCCATCGCATCGCGGCGAACCCGAACGGCATCCAGTTGTCGTTGCTGGTCTTGCAGGCGTTGCAGCTCTTCGCTCTCCGGTGCCTGCAGTGCGTTCAGGGCTTGCGTCACCTCCTGGTGCTGGGCTTGCCACCTCAGCAGAAGCCGTTCCTGACGGTTCAGCTGGTCGAGGCGCTCCTGCAATTGGAGTCGCTCCTCGAGACGCCGGAGCTCCTGGCCGCGTGTTTCGAGGGTCTGACGTTCACGTTCACACTGCTCCCATGCCTCGCGCTGCTGCTGCTGCTGCGTGGTCTGCTCCTGGTGTCTGGCCTCGAGACGCCGAAGTTCGCCGTCGATTTGCTCAAGGCTGCGCTGGTGCGTGTCGAGGCGCCGAACGGTCTCATCGAGGCGGCGCTGGCACAACTGCAGTTGCTGGTGGTGTTGCTCCAGCGGCTGCAGCTGTTGTTCGAGACTTTTGCGTCTGGCGAGGGTCTGGCCCAGCTCCTGTTGCTGGTGAAGAAGGGTCTGCCGCTTCTGCTCCAGATCCGGACGCTGTTGCTGTTCGAGGGCCCTCTGCTCATCCTCGAGGGCGTCCAGCCCGGCGCTGGCCTGTTCGAAACGGTCCAGGTCCTCTTCAGCGCAGGCCAGTGTCCGGCGGGCGTCCTGCAGGGACTGCTCGCATTGCCACTGACGGCTGTGCTGCCGCAGTCCACGCGTGGTGACACTGGCACTGACCAAGGTGGCCAGTTGGTCGTGCAGGTGCTGATCCAGGGGCGACTGCAGGGCATCGTCGGCCCGGCGCTCCAGCTCCTCGATCAGAGCGCGCAGGTCGTAGTGCTCGCCCCCGAGCTGCAGCAGATCCCTGCCTGCGTCGCCCTGCATCACCCAGAGATGGGCCCAGCGACTTGGCAGCACGCGTGCGGCCTGGCGGCTGCCGATGATTTCACTGATGCCCAGCAGTGACGCCAGCTGTTCTTCCGCTTCACCGCCCAGGAGATTGCTGCCGCCAGGTCCGGTCAGGGTTGTGGTGCCGCTCTGGCCGCTGAAGCGTTTCCGCAAGCCCCAGGTCTGACCACGCGCCTCAAAACGCAGCCCGACCTCCGGTAGCCCACCGTGCTGCAGGGTCTGCAGGCGTCGCACCGGGGCTCCTGTGGCGGTGGAACGCAGAAACAGGCAGCGATGCAGGGCCTCCACCAGGGAACTCTTGCCACTTTCGTTCGCGCCGGTGATCAGGGTCAGACCGGGATGAAAGTCGAGGGCCAGCTCCCGGTGTCGCCGAATGCTCCGAAGGTGGCAGCTCAGCAATTTCATGGCGACGCCTCCACGCTGGTGACGCTTGCATCCGCAGCCGCCTGGCAGAGCCTGTGCAGTTCGCACAAGGCTGCCTCCAGCAAGGCGATCTGATCGGACTGATCAGCATCGGTCTCCAGCAGCTCCGTCTGCAGCTGACGCACGATCGTGGCCATCAGTGGCGCATCACTCCGGTCCAGCAGAGCCCCCAGTTCCGAGGCCTCCGGTCGTCGGTGACAGCTGCCGCGCACCCGCAGATGGAGCAGCCGGGTCTGAAGGTCTGTGATCAGGGCATCGAGGTCTCGGTGGTCAGCCAGTCCCAGTTGACCTTCAAGTTCAAGGCGCAGCAGGTCTTTGCCCACGCGCCGGCCGGTGAGGATCTGAACCTGCTGCCTCAGCTGCTGCAGATCGTCGCCGCTTCGCAGGGCAACCTGTTCGTTGTGCCATTGGATGCCTGCGGTTTCAGCCACGGTCACCTTGGGATCAAGGCCGCGGTCCACATCCACAAGCAGGACCTGGCCACGGCGGTCGTCCGGACTGGCTGGGAAACGGTCGGGCTCGGGGGTCCCCGGATACCAGCCCTTGGGATCAACCCGTTTCATCGCGTGCCAGTCCCCCAGCGCCAGGTAGTCGTAGTTCGTTGTCGGCCAGCGTTCGGGCCGCAGCTGGTTGGCTCCCTGCTCGCCTGGGGTGTCGTAATCGGTGGCGCTGAATCCCTGCACTGACCCGTGGGCGAGCACAACCCTCGCGTCCGACGGGTTGAGCGTGTTCCAGTCGAGGGTCTCGATCCAGGTCCCCGGGCTCCGGGTCTCGTGCTGCCGCAGCAAAGGGCACGGCAGCACGGTGACACCTGCGGCGGAGATCGGTTCAGGCGTCAGGAGCAAGTGCAGGTTGTCCGCGCGACGCCGCATCTCCTGAATCACATCGGCCCTGCGCCAGATGCCGCCGGCACCTCCATGGTCATGGTTCCCGGGAATCACCAGCACCGGTGCTGGAAAGGTTCCGATCACCTCCAGCACTTCCATCACCACCGCTTCCGCCACGGTGCTGCTGTCGAAGAGGTCCCCGGCCACCAGCACGAGATCGACCGCCTCACTGGCGGCAACAGCAACCATGCGCTCGATGGCGTCGAGGCGAGCGCGTTGCAGCCGGCTGCGCCGATCCAGGTCCTCGATCCAGCGGTAGGGCTTGCCGATCTGCCAATCAGCGGTGTGAAGCAGACGGGGCACGGGGCGATCAAAGGGCAAGGGCCCCATGCTGCCGTCTTCAGCCTTCGGGCGGCTTATAACGCCTGCGCTTCTGCACACTCGCGCCTGAATTCACGGGCTCCTGGCATCAAGGTTCGGTTGTGAGACGGATGCGAATGGCCATGAGTTCTGTCTCCGCCCGATCGGGTCAATCCCTTGAAGCCATCGCCGGGCGCTTCCATCCGCCTGATCAGATCGATGCGATCGATGTGATCGGATCCGGGAATGTCAACGACACCTTTCTGGTGCGCCTTGTGGCAGCACCCGACGCCGGGGCTGAGGACGGGACTGCCTTTGTGATGCAGAGGCTGAACACCGATGTGTTCAGTCGTCCTGAGCTGGTGATGGGAAACCTGATTGCCCTCGGTGATCACGTGCGCGATCGGATCGCTTCCGGCATGCCGGAGCTGCGGGGGCGGCGCTGGGAGGTGCCAACCGTGCTGCCCACCCGCGCTGCGGATGCCCACTGGGTGGAGCATGACGGCCAGTTCTGGCGTTCGATCAGTTACATCGGTGCGGCCACGACCCACGATGTGGTCGCTGACGCCACCCAGGCCCGCGAGGTGGGGTACGGCCTTGGCATGTTCCATCACCTGATCAGCGATCTCCCGGTCGATCGCTTGGCTGACACCCTGGAAGGTTTTCACGTTACGCCCGCGTATCTGTCTCGTTACGACGACGTGCTTTCTGAGTGGCGTTCCAAGGACGCTGGTCTGTCGGGCTCCGCGGAGGGCTGTGATCCTCTGCTCCTGGAGGCCCTCGCCTGCGTCGCCGACGGTCGGACGGATGCGGATGTGCTCGAAGCCGCCCTCGCGCGTGGAGAGCTGCAGCGGCGTCCCATCCACGGGGATCCCAAGATCAACAACGTGATGATTGACGAGTGCAGCGGCCAGGCCGTTGGACTCATTGACCTCGACACCGTCAAACCCGGTCTCGTTCACTACGACATCGGCGATTGCCTGCGGTCCTGCTGCAATCCCGCCGGTGAAGATGCGAGCGATCTCTCGGCGGTTCACTTCGACCTCGGCCTGTGTCGCGCCGTGCTCGAGGGGTATCTCTCCGTGGCGCGCGCGTTTCTTTCGCCTGCGGACCTCGCCTATGTCCCCGCCTGCATTCGTCTGATTCCCTTCGAGTTGGGCCTGCGGTTCCTGACGGACCACCTCGAGGGTGACCACTACTTCAAGGTGTCCTATCCCGGACACAATCTCCATCGGGCTCTTGTGCAGTTCACGTTGATGCGCTCCATTGAGGCTCAATCCGAGGCCATCAAGGCTCTCGTCGATCAGCTCACCCAGTCGCCCTGAGGTCTGCGTCGATGGCGCGCCACTCCACCGCCATCAGTCAGGTGTGTCGCTTGCACCCCCATCCCCAGGGCCCTTCCCCTGACGTTGTGATCACAGCCTCGTTGGTGTGGCGGCAGACCGGTGTCTGGACGCTGACCTATCTGCTGCTCCCTGCGGTGGAGTCAGCCGAAGCGGCTCTTGACGGACAGATCATCGTGCCCTGCCGGTCTGTGGATGCAAGCGGGAATCGGTGTGATCGTCTCTGGGAGCACACCTGTTTTGAGGCGTTTTTCGCTCGGCCGGACAGCCCGGCCTACTGGGAATTGAACGTGGCGCCAACCGGGGATTGGAATCTCTACGGCTTCAGTGACTACCGCCAGGGCCAAACGACGATGGCCACGGCCGAGCCCCCCACGGTTTCGATTCACAGGGTCGGTGCCGGCCTGCAGTGCACCATTGCCCTCGACGCCCGTGGATTCTGGCCGGATGATGCCATTCCCTGGGCGGGGCTGACCATGGTGGCGGAAGCCCCGACAGGCTCATTGAGCTACTGGGCCCTGTCCCATTCTGGACAGGAGGCTGATTTTCATGATCGACGCAGCTTCCTGGTTCCTTAACCCCGTGCCCCGTCCATGACCCTCCTTCAGCGTTGGTGTGCCGTGGCTGCTGCGGTCGGCGGCCTGTCGCTGCTCTGGACCCTTCAGCAGCGGATGACGCCGGCCTCGCCACAGCGATTCAGCGCTGCGGATGTGTCGACGAGCGGCATCGTGCTGCCGACGCATCCCTCTCTCCCCCGAAGCGCTGACGGACGCCACTATCCCCTTGTTCCCCGTCAGCCCGGCCAGGTGGCCCGTCTCCTGGCATCGCTGGAAGCCGCGATCAGGGATCCCGCCGTGCCCAGCGGCAGCCTGCCCCGGCTGGCCCATCAGCAACAGGTGATCTACAGGGTCCTCTCCAAGGATGGGGCGCAGCATGATGCGGTCCGCAGGGCGCTGGACCGCCGCTGGGTGTGGGTGTTCGATCAGCACATCGCCGCCCGGCGCGCCTTCCTGGCCATGCACCGTGGCTCCGGCTCACCCACCGTGCCTGGCTGGCGGATCCAACCTCCCGCTCCGGAGGCTGAGCTCCTGAGGGCCTACCGCAGTGCAGCGCAGGCCAGCGGGATCCCCTGGTCGGTGCTGGCTGCCGTGAATCTCGTGGAGACCGGGATGGGGCGGATCGATGGCATCTCGGTGGCCAACGCCCAGGGGCCCATGCAGTTCCTGCCAACGACCTGGGCAGAGCCCGGCATCGGCCGCGATGGCGACATTCGCGATCCCTGGGATTCCATTCACGCAGCAGCCCGCTATCTGGTTCGCCGCGGCGGACTGCAGAACATCCGCACCGGTCTCTGGGGATACAACAACAGTGACCACTACGGCGAGGCCGTGCTGCGCTACGCGGCGCTGATGGACCGCGCCCCCCTGGCGTACCGGGGGCTTTATCACTGGCAGATCCACTACGCCTCAGCTGAGGGTGATCTGTGGCTGCATGAGGGGTACAGCCGCCCGACACCAATCAATGCACGTCAGCATGTGCGGGAATTTCCCCACAGCAAACCGCCCTCTACGCTGCCTTGAATCCGAACACGTTGAGCTGAGTGGCGAAGGAACTGACGCATCGCGCTGATGAACTCCAGGCCCTGGGCTGGTCTGCTGAGGATGTGGCCCGCTACGCCGAACTCTGGGATTACCGCCAGCGCTGGGGAGCGATGAACCTCGAACGTGAGGATCGTCTTTTTCTGCGCAAGGCTGAGGCGGCCCTGCCCGCCATCGTGACCGGAAAGGCCGCAGCCAAGAAAAGCATCACTGAGAAGTCCTACTACCTCTGGCTTCGCTTTCACCTGGATGCCATGACCGCTGCAGAGCAGGGATTCGGCACGACGGAGGGCTCCCGGGGTGCCTGGGCCATCGTCCTCGAGGAGGAGCTGCGCCTGCTCGACTATTACCAACCCGTGCTTGGTCTGCCCGACACCCTCAAGGCGAAGGGCTTTGACCCTGTCCGTGCCGAGCTGGCCGCTGATGCCACTTCCCTGGCCGCCGACGGTGGCTCGATGCATCAGTACGACTTCCAGGCACCCCTGGATGAACTCAAGGCCAAGGAGTCGAGCCGCTGGCGTCATCTGGTCGAGCAGGCCGGACCCCAGGCCTACCCCGTGCTGAATGAGGCAACGGCTGCGTCCTTCCGTCAGGCCGTGCGTGCCCGCTTCGTTCCGCTGGTACGCGAGACCATGCCTTCCCTGGCTGACACGGAGAAGCCTGCACCCGCCGATGACTGGAGTCGTCAAACTGTTGCCGACAGCTAGAACGGGGTCACGCCCGTCTGATCAGCCTTGACATCGCATCGCTTCGAGACGCTTCAGCTGCACGCTGGTCAGTCCCCCGATCCCGCCACCAATGCGCGGGCGGTTCCCATCTATCAGACCAGTTCCTACGTCTTCAACGACGCCGAACATGGGGCCAACCTGTTCGGCCTCAAGGAATTCGGGAACATCTACACCCGTCTGATGAATCCAACGACGGATGTCTTCGAGAAGCGGGTCGCCGCTCTTGAAGGGGGGGTGGCTGCACTGGCGACAGCCTCCGGTCAGTCGGCGCAGTTCCTGGCCATCACCAACTGCATGCAGGCCGGAGACAACTTTGTCTCCACCTCGTATCTCTACGGCGGGACCTACAACCAGTTCAAGGTGCAGTTCCCCCGTCTCGGCATTGAGGTGAAATTCGCCGAGGGCGACTCGGTTGACAGTTTCGCGGCCCAGATCGACGCCAACACCAAGGCGATCTACGTCGAGGCGATGGGGAATCCCCGCTTCAACATTCCTGATTTTGCTGGGCTCTCGGCGCTGGCCAAGCAGCACGGCATCCCCTTGATTGTTGACAACACGCTTGGTGCCTGCGGCGCCCTGCTGCGTCCCATCGACCATGGCGCCGATGTGGTGGTGGAAAGTGCCACCAAGTGGATCGGTGGCCATGGCACCAGCCTCGGTGGGGTGATCGTTGATGCCGGCACGTTCAACTGGGGCAACGGCAAGTTTCCGCTGATGAGTCAGCCCAGTGCCGCTTATCACGGCCTGGTGCACTGGGATGCCTTCGGTTTCGGCAGCGATGTCTGCAAGATGCTGGGGCTTCCCGATGACCGCAACATCGCCTTCGCCCTTCGGGCCCGTGTGGAAGGTCTCCGGGACTGGGGTCCGGCGGTCAGCCCCTTCAACAGTTTCCTGTTGCTGCAGGGCCTCGAAACCCTGAGCCTTCGGGTCGAACGACACACGGAGAACGCCATGGCTCTGGCCACCTGGCTCCAGTCCCATCCCGGTGTGGCATCGGTGAGCTATCCAGGTCTTCCGGAGGATCCGTATCACGCTGCCGCCAAGACCTACCTCACCGGCCGCGGCATGGGATGCATGCTGATGTTCTCCCTCAAGGGGGGCTATGACGATGCCGTCCGTTTCATCGACAGCCTCAAGCTGGCCAGCCACCTGGCCAATGTGGGCGATGCAAAGACCCTGGTGATCCATCCAGCATCCACCACCCATCAGCAGCTGTCGGAGGATGAGCAGGCCTCAGCAGGGGTCACCCCCACCATGGTGCGCGTGTCCGTGGGACTGGAGCACATCGATGACATCAAGGCTGATTTCGATCAGGCCCTTGCTGGGATTGCCTGATCCGGCGACGCCATGGCCCTGATCCTTCCGCGCAGCTATCACAAGATCGCCGCGGTTGAACGCAACCGGATTTCCTGGATTGAGCCGGAACTGGCGGAACGCCAGGACATCCGTCCTCTGCGCATCGGCATTCTCAACATCATGCCGCTCGGGAAGCAGTACGAATTCAACCTGCTCCATCCCCTTGGCCTGTCTCCGCTCCAGATCGAACCGATCTGGATCCGCCTGCGCAGCCATTCCTACAAAACCTGGGACAACACCCACCTCGACCAGCTGTATGTCAGCTGGGAGGAGGCCAATGCCGCCGCGCCCCTGGATGGTCTGATCATCACCGGTGCACCGGTTGAGCATCTGCCGTTTGAAGCGGTGAACTACTGGTCGGAACTGGTTGAGTTGATCGATGATGCACGCCGCAACTGTGCCAGCACTCTCGGCCTCTGCTGGGCTGGCTTCGCCCTCGCCTATCTGGCCGGTGTCGACAAGGTCGCCTTCGACAAGAAGTTGTTCGGGGTGTATCCGATGCGAAGCCTTGTGCCTGGACATCCGCTGATGGGGACCCAGGATGATGTCTTTCTCTGCCCCCAGAGTCGCCATGCCGGCTTGCCGGATGCTGCGATGGAGGCTGCCCAGCGCCAGGGGCGTCTGCGACTCCTGGCCTACGGGGAGCGGGTCGGCTACACCATTTTCGAAACCACGGACCAGCGCCAGCTGATGCATCTCGGCCATCCCGAGTACAACGCCGGCAGGATTCTCGCGGAGATGGAACGGGACAAGGCCCGTGGTGATGTGCCACCCCCGGAGAACTTTGAGCCCGATCATGCGCAGACGCTGTGGCGATCCCACAGAAACCTGCTGTTTCAGCAGTGGGTTTGGTTCTGCTATCAGCGTGTGTCGCTGCGCTGACGACCTACTTTCTGGTGCTTGAGGTCGCTGCGCGAGACTGAGTGATCGAGCGTTGAATCGGGGTGTTGCGGTTCAGCTCACGCTCCAGCGACTCGATCCGCTTCTCCCTCAGGCAATGCCGGCAACCACCTGTGGTCTGCAGGTGCTTCTCGGGCGTGATGGAGATCGGCTGCACCGGATGCTTCAGGCAGCGGATTTTGATCGGGCTTTTGTAGCTGCGGTAGTGAATGTCGTCGTAACTGAAGCGGTCACCGAAGCGCTGTTTCGCACGTTCGAGAAACTGGTCTTTGGTGATGCGAGCTCCCATGCCTGGCAATTTATGGGCTGGATCTCGTGCTGATCCCATTGGATGGAGGTCCTGTAATTGAACGCAATCAGCAGAACGGCTTGACCAGGT